>JBGTCP010000437.1:0-11482 GCA_041748815.1 Chthoniobacterales bacterium | reverse complement strand
AGAACGATGGGTCCTTTTTTTGCAGGCTGAATCCGCATGTCCACAACACGAATCAGTGGCATTGTGCGGTCATCTGCGCGCTCATTGAGCCATGAGATGGAATATTTGCCCTGCTGTGCGTTGTGATAACTTTCCAGGGATGGCGTGGCGCTGCCGAGGATGATGCCGCAGGGTTCGATGCGTGAGCGGACGACTGCCACGTCGCGGGCGTTGTAGCGTGGTGCCTCTTCCTGTTTGTAAGAGTGCTCGTGTTCATCATCGACGATGATGAGACCGAGACTGTCGAGCGGAGCGAAAACAGCGCTGCGTGCACCGATCACGATCCGTGCGCGTCCGGCATGAATTTTGTGCCATTCGTCATGCCGTTCGCCGGCCGAGAGGTGGCTGTGCAGGACGGCCACTTCGGTGCCCGCTGCAACAAAGCGGGATTTAAACCGCTCGACGGTTTGCGGAGTGAGCGCGATCTCCGGGACCAGCACGATGGCGGACATGCCTGCGCCAATCACATTTTCGATGGCCTGCAGATACCCCTCGGTTTTGCCGCTGCCGGTCACCCCATTGAGGAGGATGGGCTTGGAGTTCACCGGGTCTTTGATTGCGGCCAGCGCAGTGTCGAGAGCCGCTTGCTGTTCGGTGCTCAGGCTGAGATTTTTGGTGGGGAGAAATTCGTCGTTGTCATGCGGATCGCGTTGCACGTTTCTGGATTGCAGCTGGATGAGGCCTTTGCTCTCCAAAGCTTTGAGCACTGCGGGTCCGGCATTGCATTGCTTTTTAATCTGGGAAACTGCGAGTGGAAGTCTCACCCCGCCGAGCAGTTCAAGGACTTCTGCCTGTCGGGCTGAACGCCGGCGTAAGGTCTCAATCTCTTCGATCCCGAGAGGCTTGACCAACGTGGCAAAACGTTCCTGCTTAAAGCCCATTTCGCCACGCCGGATCACCTCCGGCAGCACTGAACGCATGGCGGCTGGAAGCGGACAGCAATAGTAATCCGCCATCCAATGTGCGAGCTGCACGAGTTTCACCGGGATCATCGGCTTGCCGCCGATGGTGCTTTCGATAGGGCGCACACCTTTGGCATCGCTGGAATCCATGACTTCGATTACTGTGCCCAGGACGGTGCGGTTGCGGAACGGTAGCCGCACCCGCGTGCCCACTGCAACGTCAATGCCATCCGGTACTTCGTAATCGAAGTCCTTGTCGAGGGACTGGTCAATGATGGTGCGGACAAATCGGGGCATGAATGCGGGTGGCAGGTGTCAAGTCTTGCAGAGTAGAAGATGCAGTCGGCAAATGCAAAGTTTCCGATTTCCAGGGTGGATTGATGGAAGGATGAGCGGGTTAATCGTAGTGAGCATTTTCGTTTCTTGGACAGGATTTCAGGATTTTCAGGATGGACAGGATTTTTTGACAGGAGAAAAGAAGGAAGGGAGAACAGGATTTTATCTTTTTAAATTTCCAGGATCTGAAATTGGAGATGCAAAATCGTATTGCGCTTCCGCTCTAACTCCGCCCCTCACGCATGCGTCATCCCGAAGCATTGAGGGATCTCGCATTCGCAAACCGGGCGTACCTTTAAAAGAAGTAAATGACCGACATAACCTATGCGGATTCGTATCGGTTCCGCCGACCGCAGCGACTGCCTCTCGGACAAATGGGAACCGAGCCGCCGGGAGGCAGGCGAGATGGGCTGCCGAAAGGCAGCGCGTAGGCCGACTGAGCCAAATTCCTCAATGCTTCGAGATGACGCGAATGGGGCGTTGTGGGACGACCGTGGCCCGAATGAGCCGTGTTCAATCCACAAACTTTGAAATTGCACTTCAGGCGGCGAGGTGGGAGATTATCCTATGCACCCATCCTCCCTCCTTTCCCGCCGGGCATTCACGCTCGTTGAGTTGCTAACTGTCATCGCGATCATTGCGATCCTGGCTGGTTTGATCCTATCGACCGCAGGGTTCATTCAGAAAAAAGGAGCTCAATCACGCGCTGAAGCAGAGATTGCTGCCATGGAGGCCGCATTGGAAAGCTATAAGGCGGATAATGGAATCTACCCTACTCTGGCAAGTCCGCCGCCAGCGTCAGCGGCTAATGGAGCTTCTGCCAACAGCGCAAAGCTGCTCTACCAAGCTCTTACCGGAGATGGAAATGACGCATATGTAACAACTGGAAGTGTGGCTTCCAACGGTGTTTTTGGGACTGAAGGCAAAGTTTACATGGAGCTCAAGCCCAATCAGTTGAACCCTCTCAGTGCAAGTAAACAGCCTACTGGCAATTCACGGGTCGTGGACCCATGGGGCATAACATATCGATACAACTCCCCCGGCAAATATAACACGGCAACTTTCGATCTATGGTCGACAGGTGGTGTCCCTGCAACTCCCCGAGCAGCTACGGCATATGATACTGGGTCTACCGCTGGCGCAGGCACACCTCCGAATGTTGACTACCTCAACTTAATCACCAATTGGGGAAATCGTTAATCAGCTAGTCCTGATTTTAGCCTGAAGCCTGTGCCATTTTACTCGGATTGGGATCGCGAGGAATTCCGGCTTCGTCCGCCCACCCAACATACGGGAGTGCTCCCGGACTTGTTTGGACGGGAGCAAGCTGCAAGAGCGCCGCACCGGCCCGAGTTCTCCAAAGACCGGGATCGAATCATTCATTGTAGTGCTTTCCGTCGGTTGCAGGGGAAAACACAGGTTTTCCTGGCAGGGGAATATGACTTTTACCGGACCCGGTTAACGCATTCTATGGAGGTCGCTCAGATCGGACGCGGCATAGTTTTTCACCTGAACGGCTCGCAGCCCGAGGTGGAAATTTCTGCCGAGATTGTGGAAGCTGCATGCCTGGCTCATGATCTGGGGAATCCGCCGTTCGGACATCCGGGCGAAGCGATTCTCAACGATCTGATGTCCGGGTATGGTGGCTTTGAAGGCAATGCGCAATCGGTGCGTGAGGTGTGCCGACTCATGTGGCGGACGGCGGACCGGGAGGATGGCATGCGTCCGTCGCGGGCATTCCTGGACGCGATTTTTAAGTATAAACGCATCGGTGCGGGCGATACAAAAGGCGATAGCAAATTTTTGTATCCTGAGCAAAGCTGCGAACTGGCATTTTTATTTGATGGAGCGATCCCTGCCTCACTGACTGATGCCACTTCCGAGTATGCCACGGTCGTTAAAGACGGAATAGTAGGGGCTGAGCTGAAGCAACACCGCCACCGGATGACGGAGGTCCTTGAATCCCATCGCAGTCTGGAAGCACAGATCATGGACTGGGCGGATAATACCGCTTATTCGCTCTTTGATATCTCTGATGGGTTCCGTGCCGGATTCATTGATGCCGTATCTGTCCGTAGATGGGTCGAGGATCGTCCGAAGCTCAGTGAGTCTCAACGGCTTGCTTTGCTGCAGTTGGCTGCCATTCTCGATGAATCACGGAATGCGGATCGCAATACACTGAGTGTTTACCTGGCCCGCACCGTGGGGGCGTTCATTGGCGCTGCCAGCCTCCGTGAGCGGTCGGATACCGGTCTGCCGCCTTCCAATCGTTACCGGTGGCAGCTGGAGCTCCAACCGGAGATCGTGCAGGTTTATGAAGCACTCCGCGATCTCGCGAGGGATCTGGTGTATGAGTCAGCCCGGGTCGAGCAATTGCGGTTTAAAACCGGACGCATGCTGCGAATGGTCACGGAAGCATTGCTGGAAAATTATGAAAAATCCGTGCCACGCAGTCTGACAGCTGATGCCGCCCACCGCTGGATTCTGCACGCTGAGGATCAGGCTGCGAGGCTGAGGCGTGTGTGTGATTACCTTGCCGGGTCGACCGATGATTATTTGATCCGCATTTACCGCAGGCTTTTTGAATCCAATGCGGGTTCACTTACCGACCTTACTTGAGTTACAGGGTGTGGATTCAGAAAGGCCCGGTTTCCTGGAGCCTGGTAGAAACTTTGGCGGGGGTTTGTTGTGTTCGAAAACGGGCTGTCGGCAAGGCGAGGCGAGCGCGTCATCCCCTCTGCGGGCTGAAAGAGAGCCGCAATGCCGCCGCCGCGTTTTCTACACAACCCGGAAGGCACGGAGGCTTTCGCGATTCTGCAAATCCGCATCAAAATTCCTAACAGGCTCTAAGCACTCTGACTTGGATGCTATGGGTTTTGAGGGCCGAACTCGTCTTCAATTTGTTGATCCGAGACTTGAGCTGCATTTTCGCCGTCGAAGATCTCTTTGAGTGCTAGAATGCTTCCGTCCGCAAAGATGATCAGGTTCCCATTCCCGTGCACATCACCGCGCTCTGAGAACCATGGGTGACGGTCATGCCGGTAGGGCTGAAATTGGCCTTCCCGAAAGGGCGTTGGCAGGTAGTCGAGACGAAAACTGGAATTCTGAGAAAGGTCGGGGTCCCCAGTCTCTTGTTGAATGCTCGGGCAAACCCATCCTATGCGATCAATGCCGTACTGATTCAAAGCATTCGCCCAAGCAAGAGCAAAAGCCGGGTCGTGAATATTTTGTGTGGAAATTTGCGGCCAGGTTTTGTGTTCGGTGACATAGGATGCCGCAGCAACATGCAATGATTTCATGTTGGACATGCAATTCGCTCGAAGCATTGAGCGTTTAATCCGCTCAAAAAGGGGGACAGACATTCCTGCCAAAACTCCAACGATGACCATGACGGTGAGGAGCTCCATGAGACTCAGTCCAGTCTGGGTACCTGAGAGTCTTGACATGCGATTCCTCTCAGCGAGCGCGTTCGATCTACTTCGATCTGGCAGGGCCAGATTGGTGTGAACTATCACAGGTCACTGCCGAAATCACCGACTTCGCCAAGCTGTCCTACAGCGGTGGTCTGGCGGTATCCATCCACGATAATCCTTACAGACTCCGTAGGAGTGGCGGTTGTTCTCACTGCCAGCGCACCTCTACCTTCCAGGCGGGGAAACACGAAAAAAGTTTGTTGTTCATCGGTTCGAACTAAGTTCGCAGTGAAACGTCCACCTGCATCAGCAAGGATAATCAAGAAGACTACGTTTCCAATGCGCTCAGTGGTAGTTCTGGATGCTTGCAGGACCGCCGAGATGGTGCCCTTCGCTGGATCACCTAGTGCAATCATAGTGCCAAATGCTGCTACACCATTGACGAAAATGATGTTGATGCCCGAGCTGAGGCCGGTTGCACCAACTGAGGTGGCGAATAATCCAAGCACGTCTGCTTCGATGAAACTGTCGTCTGGTGCTTCCGGGTCAGCTCCTTCCGGCAGCATAACCCCCGCGTAGGTACCTACGAGTGAACTTTCGGTTTGGCCAATAAGTCTGCCCCAAGGAACTCCTCCCTGCGCAAATGCTGTGTTTTGTGCGTGAATGACCATGTACACCGAGAATATAGCCAACACAATTTTGAAAGGAGAACGAAGTTTCATAGAAAAAATGTGACGGTTTCATCGGCCTGCGTCAACTTTATTTTGACGCAATCTCCAAAAAACACCTGCACACAGGACAGCCCCTGCCAGACCCATTCCAATCACCAACCAGCCTGATAATCCTCCCGCTGGTGTGAGCACCGGTGGAGCAAAAGCTGGTGAGAAGGGCTCGTCCCGGTAGTGGGTATGTCGATCTGAGGTGATGCGGAACCGGTAAAAGGCCTCCGGCAGGAGCTGGTCTATCTTAACGGCAACGGAGCCGTTCTTTTTGCTGCGGGGGTGGAATGGCGCTTTTACCCAGTCCGCAACGAGTTCACCGTCGTCATCTGTGGTCAGCAGTAGCGCCTCAACCACATAGTCCCGGCCCTCAAAGGGTGGCTTCGCCTGCCATATGAGCGTAACAGAGGTGGGTGTTACTTTTTCTATGCGGACATCGGTTGCAATAGGATTTGCTTGGGGGCGAAGGCCAAGTTCCTGGGAAAGAGCTGGATCGTGGTCCAGCTGCCCGGACTTACCGGTGGTGGACGGCATCGCTGATGTGGGTAAAGGCTTGTCTGGTGATGGAGTGGCCGCGATCGGTGGTGTAGGGGTGATGGAGATGTGTGGTGTTGAGGCGGGAGAAATCTGGGTGCTTGTGATCGGAGGCTCCGGGGAGGCGGAAGAAACGGGATGTTCAGGGACGGAATCGAACTCGGGCACTGCAAGTGGGATGGTCAGCGTTCCGATGTTTGAACTAAGTATGATGGAAGTTGCGCTGCGGGCGCGGATGGCATCAATGACAGAGAACGTGACAGTGGCGGCAGTGCCCGAGGGAACAGTCAGGGTTTTGGGAGATTGAATTCCCTCCGGGGTGGTAATTTTGAATTCATGACTACGCCGGGTGGAGTTTGTAACGGAGATTTCCGCACTCTGCTGGTTATTCCAGGATTCTTTCTGCAGGGAAGGGGGTTCGACGGTGAAAGGCTCGATGACCTGTGCGCTCAGAGACGTCAGCACCCTGGGATGGCTGGAATACCGGGCGGTGCCAGTGAATGTGCTTGCGGCCGCATTCACGAGGTGAACTTCAAATTCGGAAGACTCTCCCGGTTTGATGCTGTAGGCATCTGAGGGCTTTACCTCCCAGGGAACAGGCACCGAGATAATTCCTTCAAGCAGATCTCCGCCGGAGTTTTGCAAAACTAACATTTCACTGGCAGGATCACCTCGCACAATCCTGCCCAGATCGAGTTCGGCGGGTGCCCTGAGAAGGGGCGGCGGATTGGTGATACGGATAGTAACTGTGGCTGGTGCGGAATAACCCACGCCTTGTCCACCGACCGCAAAACGGAACTGATCGGTCTCTGAACTGGCATCCCCTCCGTGCGTGTAAATTATTGTGGGGTTTTGTGTGTCGTTTTCCCGCACTTCGCTGAGCTTGCCGTGGTCTGGTCTTTGCCGGATAAGGAAACGGATCCGGCGGCTTCCCCGCCGATCACTCTCCAGCGAGATCTCGACCGACCCGCCGCGCTCAACTGTCACCTCAGCCGATCGCGCGTTGGGCGGCACCGGACCTGCGGGAAGCTCTGTTTGAGCGGGCAGCGTCATCCTCGATGCCAATAATAAAAAGAGAACCAGCTTCATGAATGCGGCCACTATGTCTGATACCGGTCCGGGCCTCAAGGCCTGTCTCTGGTCTGCGGCGATCCTGGCAGCAGCAGTTCAGCTGCGCTCGAAATAGGATTTCGAGAGGGATTTTGAGATTTCGATGAGGCGGAGTTGGATTTGGTCGAGGTATTCGTGCATGCCGATGGCGAAGATATCGTCCATCGTGTTGTAGGCGATGCTGGCGCGGAGGCGTCCGGCGAGCCGCTCCGCTTCGTTGGCGAAGGTGCCTTTCTCCGAGCCGGAGATGCGATGGAGGGATTGGTCGATGAAGTTCACGCAGAACTGAATGGCACGGGGAAAGGATTTACTACGGATAAGATAATTTGCAACATTGGCGGGTGTGACTTGGCCGACATGCTGTTTGCGGAATGGCTCGAGTGCGCTGGCGCTTTTGAGGACAGCCATCCATTGGATCGTGTCGACGTTGCCGCCAATGGTCTCACCGGAGGGCAGGAGAGTATGGTATTTCACGTCCAGCATGCGGCTGGTGCGATCCGCTCGGTCGAAGAAACGGCCCAGTCCGATGAATTCATAATCCTCACCATGGCTCATGGTGGAGATGGTGATACCCTGGAAGAGTTGGGACGCTTCGAGCACAAGTTTGAGTGTGCCGTAGGTGTTGGCCTTCATTGCCCGGCGGGTGGACTCGGCGCCAAGCGAGAGGTACATCGTATTGATTTGCTCCCACATTTCACTGGTGATCTGCTCGCGCACGGTGCGGGCATTTTCGCGTGCGAAACTCAGGCAGCTATAAACGGAGTTTGGATTGCGTTTATCGAACATCACAAACTCGACCACGGATTTTTCGTCTGCTTTGGAGTAAAGTTTGTAGAAAAGTTCCTTGTCGGCAAGGGCGTAAATGATGGGTTCCCACGGTTCCATGGATGCGCTGCCGGGAGCACCGGCGAAGTCGAGCACGAGTTGTTGGTTGACCGTAAGGATACGGGCATTGTTTTCGGCCCGCTCAATGTAGCGGCTCATCCAGTAAAGGGCTTCTGCGACTCGGGATAACATGATGGGTCAGAGAGTGGAGATGTGACCCGGGCCTTCATCGCCAAGCACCCAGGTGTCTTTGCTGCCACCGCCCTGCGAGGAGTTCACCACGATGGAGCCTTTGCGCAAGGCGACGCGGGTGAGGCCTCCGGGGATGATGGTGGTCTTTTCACCGGAAAGAATATACGGCCGCAAATCCACATGGCGGCCCTCCATGTTGCCATCGCAATACGAGGGACAGCGGGAAAATTGCACCACGGGCTGGCCAATGTAGTTCCGCGGATTTGCAAGAATTGTCGCTCGGAATTCCTCAATTTCCTCTTTGGATGCAGCTGGGCCGATGAGCATTCCGTAGCCGCCGCTTTCGTTGGCTGATTTTACAACCATCTCGGGGAGATTGGCCATGATGTGCTTGAGATCCGTTTCGTCGGAGGAGAGATACGTCTCGACGTTGGGAAGGATGGGATCCTGATCGAGATAATACTTTATCATCGCCGGGACGTAGTAGTAGGTCACTTTATCGTCAGCGACGCCAGTGCCGATGGCGTTGGCCAGTGCCACATTGCCTTTGGCATAAGCACGCACCAGTCCTTTCACGCCCAGCATCGAGTCCTCGCGGAAGACTTCGGGATCGAGGAAATCGTCGTCAATGCGGCGGTAGATGACGTCCACCTGGCTCAGGCCTTTAGTGGTGTGCATGTAAACAAAATCGTCTTCCACAACAAGGTCATCACCCACCACGATCTCAATGCCCATGGAGCGGGCAAGGAAGCAGTGTTCGAAGTAAGCGGAATTGTAAACGCCCGGAGTGAGCAGAACGACATTGGCATCCGGATTCTGCTGAGGGGCGATGTAGCGGAGAACATTCAGCAGATCCTGACCGTAGTTATCGACAGGCCGTATGCGGTGCTCTGAGAACAGATTGGGGAACACCCGCTTCATGAGTTGGCGATTTTCCAGCACGTAGGAGACACCTGAGGGGCAGCGGCCATTGTCCTCCAGCACCAGGTAGGAGCCGTCCTTATCGCGGATGAGGTCGGAGCCGCAAATGTGGATGTAGATATCTCGCGGCACATTTACGCCGACAAGTTCCGGGCGATAGTGCGCGGCGGTTTTGATGACTTCTTCAGGAATGATTCCGTCTTTGAGGATCTTCTGGTCGTGATAAATGTCCTGCAGGAACAAGTTGAGCGCTTCCATGCGCTGCTGCAGCCCGGCTTCGATATGAGCCCACTCGGATGCCGGCAGGACGCGCGGGATTAGATCAAATGGGAAGATGCGCTCGGTGCCCTCACCATCGCTGTAGACCGTGAAGGTAACACCCTGATTGAGCAGTGCATTGGATGCGACTTCGCGCTTTCGCGAGAACTCTCGGTCACTCATGGACGCAAAACGGTCGTAAATGCGTTGATAGTGCGGGCGGAGTTTGCCGCCCTCTTCAAACATCTCGTCGAACTTGCCTTCTGTGTCGTAGTTCGCGAATAACTTCCCCATAGCCCTAAGTCGTATCAGTCCGCCTCCGGGAATGCAAACTCGAAAGCCTCACCGGTCCCGCCGAACTTGGGATAAACGTAATTGGCAGCCATGCTGGTTCGGCGTGTCACTCCCTGCGCGCTTTTGAGCCCGCGCTCTTTCAGATGGTGGAGTGATGCGTGCAAAAGCAGGCTGCCAAAGCCACGGCGCTGGTATTCCACCATCACACATGGACCCGATACAACATGAAATTCATGCTCTGCGGCTTCATCCAGGAGTGATGCACCGATGATGCGGGTGCCATGGCTAAGGACCAGCACATGGGACTCTTTTTCCTTTTTGGAAAACGCCGCTTCAAGCTGTTTATCGAGGAACTCACTGATGGAACGGGCGTACGGCGACCATTCGCTGTCGAGACTGAGGGATGCATTCAGCACGCGGACCACCGCCTCATGCTCATCGCGCTCGGCGAGGCGCAAGTGATACTTCTCCGGCGTGCTTGCAGGAGCTTCGAGGGCATTTAAGTCCCAGTTAAATCTTATCCAGTCAGTCGTTTTCATGAAGTGTACAGCCCCTGTTACCAGCTCCTTGGCAGAATTGACCCGCGCCGGAGCCAAAATCCTGATTGTGGCCGTCGAGAAGTCTTAATCTATGGGTTTGAGCTTCGCCAAGCGCAAAGATGGATTTCTTTCCGATGCGATGTTAACGGCTTCAGGAGGAATTTGAAGTCTTGCGATTGTCAACACGCTTGGATCGTTGATGGGATGCTCGGAAATGGTTGATTCGCAAGCGCATGCGGCGTTTACCAAAAGCTGGAGGTAAGGATTTGGAGTGTAGCCCCGCTTAAAGCCAGCTTCAGTCTTGGGAAAATGCAAGTCAGACGAGGTCGCAGGCGTCGCCGGGCATCCAGTGGGCGTCTTTGCCGTCCCACTTCACATTGCATCCGATGGGGTTGGTAAGTGGAGTGGAGACCGGTTCGCCGGAGGTGTGCTCTTCCAATGCGCGCTCAAGATCAAATGTGGTAGCCTGGGTTGCATCGCGAGGCGTGTCCACTGCGCGGCCGGTGTAAATGAGTTCGCGCCGGGCGTTGAATATATAAAAGTGCGGCGTGCGAAGCGCTCCGTAGGCACGGGCGATGTCCTGGGATTCATCGTGGAGGTAGATCCATGGAAATTTCTGCTCCTCCATGCGTGCGACCATGCTGTCGTAGGAATCTTCAGCGTAGGTATTTTTACTGTTGGAATTAATAGCGACAAATTTGACACCTTCCGGGGCGAATTTTTCAGCAGTCGCGCGGGTGGATTCATCGCTGCCCACGACATATGGGCAGTGGTTGCAGGTGAAAAAAATGACCAGCGTCTCAGCGTCTACAAAATCTGCTAGTGAGTAGGTTTTACCATCGGTTGCGGGTAGTGAAAACGAAGGTGTTGTGTCGCCGATGCTGAGTGTGAATGGCATAATGATTTTGTGGTTATTCTTCGGGCGGTGTCGCGGGGAGCGTTGGAAGGACTGGCGGGGTGGAAGTCACTGTACCGGTGGTGTCGAGGCGGAAGATGGTTTCCCCTTCCTTCATGAGGTCCATTTTGTCGCGGGCCATGAGTTCGACATATTCGGGGTCGGAGCGCAGGAGTTCCATTTCCTGGGTCTGGCGGCGCTGGATGGCCTTCTGGTTGCTGATTTCATTTTCCAACCGCCGCACTTCCGCTTGTTCGGCGCGGTGCTTTTGGATCTCGGGGATGAATGCGAGGATGCCCAGCACGATGACCACCACAATGATGAGGCCCATGAGAAGCCGATTGACGACCGGCCAGAATCCACTGGCCGGTCTCCTCCTGGAACTCAGCTCCGCATGGTGTGCGCTCACAGGTTAGAATTTACCGCCATAGACCGCATTTGAGCCGAGTTGCTCTTCGATGCGGAGAAGTTGGTTATATTTTGCGACCCGGTCAGTGCGGCAAAG
>JBGTCP010000436.1:0-11074 GCA_041748815.1 Chthoniobacterales bacterium | reverse complement strand
GAGAGCGCTTCGAGGACAAAGATGCCGCCGATGATGACGAGGAGAAGCTCTTGTTTGCAGCTGATGGCGATGATGCCAATGATGCCGCCGAGCGCGAGGGATCCGGTGTCGCCCATGAACACTTTGGCGGGGTGGCAATTGAACCAAAGGAAGCCCACGCTTGCTCCGACGAGCGCCATGCAGACGACGCTCACTTCGGCGGTGAGGCTGACGAAGGGGATCTGCAGATAGCCGGCGGTGATGACGTTGCCTCCGACGTAACAGAGAATTCCGTAAGCAAATGCGACGGTGGTGAAACATCCGGCGGCAAGGCCATCGAGTCCGTCAGTGAGATTCACTGCGTTGGAAGCTCCGACGATGACGAGCGCGTAAAAGAAAAATGCGAAAACGCCCAGGCTCGGGAGGACGGCATCTTTGAAGAAGGGTGCGTAAACGGAAGTGGCTTTTTCGGAAAGCCCGGGAGTGGTGAGCATGACGTAGGTCACGATGCCCGCTAGGACAAATTGCGCGACGAGTTTGAGCCTGCCACTCAGCCCGTCGGATTTCTTTTTGCTGACCTTGAGGAAGTCGTCCACAAATCCGAGGGCTCCCAGATAAAGAATGCTGAAAAGAAGGAGCAGGACGAGCGGATTCTCTGGATGCGCCCAGAGCAGAGTTGAGATCACAACTGCACCGATGATGAGCACGCCGCCCATGGTGGGTGTGCCTGCTTTTCCGCCATGCAATTCGTGGAGGCGGTTCACTTCTTCTTTGGTGCGAATGGGTTGGCCGACTTTGAGGGAGATGAGTTTGCGGATGACAAAATTTCCGAAAAGCAGGCTGAGCAGGAACGACGTGAGACCTGCTGCGACCGAGCGGAATGTAAGGTACTGGAAAACGTTGAACGCTTTGGTCCAGTCATTCCAATCCGTGAGGTAGTGAAGATAATAAAGCATACTAGCAGTGGGCTGCGGGTTGCGGGCTGGATTCGAGGAGGCGCGGGATGCGCTCCATTCCGGCTGCGCGGCTTCCTTTGAACAGAACGGTGTCGCCGTGCTCCAACATGCCGGAGAGCAGGGATGCGGCGGCGGCGTGATCGGCCACGGAGTGCACCCGGCTGTGACCGGCATTCTCTGCGGCTTGCGCAATTCCATTGGCTTGTTCGCCGACCGTTATGAGTGTGTGGACGTTCAGTTCTGCGGCCAGTGTGCCGACGCTGGCGTGGCCGGCTTCTGAGAAGTGCCCGAGCTCTCCCATGTGGCCGAGCACTGCAATGGAGCGGGTGGATGCGCCGAGCGATTGCAATGTGCGGAGCGCGGCAGCCATGGAGTCGGGGTTGGCATTGTAGGAATCATCAAGGAATGTGATGCCATTCCATGTGCGGATTTCCATGCGTCCGGAAGTGAGTTGGAGCTTGCTCAATGCTGCTGCGCAAGTGTCGAGCGGGATGCCGCAGGTGAGTCCGGTGGCGATGGCCAGTGCAGCGTTCGAGACCATGTGCAATCCGGCCACAGGAATGAAAACATCGGCGCTGGAGCCTCCGGCAGAGATGCGGAACTGTGTGCCGCCGCTGACTGGCTGGAGGTCGGAGGCGCAGACATCGCCGCTGTTGACTCCTGCGGTGATGGTCTTTGCTGCGAGGTCGCGTTTCAGGATGCTAAGGAAATCGTCGGTGGCCGGGAGAATGGCGTTGCCGCTGGATGTGAGGGAGCGCGGCAATGCGGCTTTTTCTTCGGCGATGGCTTCGCGGGTGCCGAGGAATTCGATGTGAGCGGTGCCGACATTCGTGACGATGGCGATGTCGGGCTTGGCAATTTCTGCGAGTGGTGCGATTTCACCAGCGTGGTTCATGCCGATTTCGAAAACGCCGAATTCGTGTGCGGCATCGGCTTTGAGGAGGCTGAGCGGAAGGCCGATGTGGTTGTTGAGGTTGCCCTGCGTTTTGACGACGGAAAAATGCGCGCCGAGCACAGCGGCAACCATATCTTTGGTGCTTGTTTTACCATTGCTGCCAGTGATGCAAACGATCTTGATTCCCAGGCTGCGGCGGTAAGCGGCAGCAAGTTTTTGCAGGGCTTGCAGAGTGTCGCTGACGATGAGAAGCGGGAAGCCGTCAGGCACGCTGGTGCTGATATCGTGACTGACAATTGCTGCCGTAGCTCCGGCCTCTGCGGCTTGTGCGACAAAATCATGGGCGTCAAAATTTTCGCCGCTGAGTGCGATGAAAAGATCTCCTGCGCGAACCGTGCGTGTGTCGGTCGAAACGCCATGGCACACAGCTGCTGCGGCGTCCGGCACTGCGGCACCTGTCCAATCTGCAATTTGCTGGAGCGTGAGCGGATGCATGGTTCAGGTGTTGAAAGAAGAGGGTTTGGCGTCCATGGCTTGCTGGGCGACATCGGCGTCGTCGAAGGCCGTGCGCTGACCGCCGATTTCCTGATAAGTCTCGTGACCTTTGCCTGCGATGACGACGATGTCACGTTCCTCCACGATTTCGATGGCGTGGAAAATGGCAGCGCGTCGGTCGGAGATCACTGCAGGCGTGAGGCGCTTGAATGCCTTGGTGATGCCTGAGATGATGGTGTTTGGATCCTCGTAGCGGGGATTGTCGGAGGTGACGATGGCGATGTCGGCGAGTGAGTCGACAGCATTGCCCATCAGCGGACGCTTTGCCGCATCGCGATCACCGCCGCAACCGAAGACCACGATGAGGCGGCGGGGATTAAGATCGCGCAGTGTCTTGAGAACATTCTCCAACGCGTCGGGTGTGTGAGCGTAGTCGACATAAACTCCGAAGTTGCGCCGGCCGCTGATATTTTCAAGGCGTCCGGGAACTTGGGGCGCGCTGGAAATGGCCTGGACGGCACTGCGGAGATCGATGCCAATAGCATGGGCACCTGCAAGTGCAGCAAGCGCGTTGTAGATATTGAAGCGTCCGATCAATGGCAGGCGCACGAGGAAGCTGCGCCCGCCGCCCGTGAGCTGGAAAGTGGTTTTACCGTGATCAAATTGAAAACTGCCAGCGCGGAAATCGCACTGCGCACCCATGCCGTAGCTGATGACCGGCACGCGTCCTTCGAGCTTGCGAATGAGTTTGCGTCCGTAGGCGTCGTCGAAGTTGATGATGGCTTTTGGCGATTTGCGTTTTGTCGCAGTAAGCATTTCGAAGAGCCCGGCCTTTGCTTCGAAATAGGCGTCCATGGTCTGGTGGTAATCGAGATGGTCCTGCGTGAGGTTTGTGAAAATGGCGGCATCGAATTCGATGTTGCGCACGCGTTCCTGGACGAGCGCATGGGAGGAAACTTCGAGGGCCGCGGATTTGCAACCAGCGGCGACCATTTGCTCGAGGAGTGATTGAATGTCGGAGGCCTCGGGAGTGGTGTGGAGGGCGGGGAGAATGCGCTCGCCGACTTCGTATCGGACAGTGCCGATAAGTCCGCAGCGGGCGAAGTTCGCATCGCAAATGTGCTTGAGCAAAAATGTGACGGTCGTTTTTCCATTAGTGCCGGTGACGCCGACTGTGCGGAGTTTGCGCGACGGGTGGCGGTTGAGCTTGGCAGCGAGATCAGCGAGCACGGGACGGGTGTCAGCGACCTGGATGGTGGGGACTTTGGGAGATTTGTAAGGCTCCTGGACGATGGCCGCGATGGCGCCATTTGCCACGGCTTGCTCAATGAATTTGTGTCCATCGGTGATGTCGCCCGCGAGCGCGAAGAACAAGCTGCCTGGCTTCACGACACGCGAATCATAATCCAGGCGGGTAACGTCGCCTTGCAGCGCGCCTTCCACGCGGATAATGCTGAGATCAGCTGTGAGTTTTTCGAGATTCATGCAAAAGGTTATCGAGCGGAGAGGACGGGAATGGCTTTGCGGATCTCCGGTTCATCAGGAATGGCGGACTCGGCCGGGCGCAGGTCGAGATAACGCATGGCACGCTTTCCGATTTCAGCAAAAATGGGTGCGGCAATGAGACCGCCGTATGCGCCTTCTGTGGCATTGGAGGGATTATCCACCAGCACGACCGCGGCGTAAGCGGGGTTTTCGGCAGGAAGATAGCCGACGAAGGTAAGCACGTATTTGCCCTGCATGTAACCACCGGTGGGGCTTGGCTTTTGAGCAGTCCCTGTTTTTCCGGCAGATGGGAACCCGGGAACCTGTGCCCGGGTGGCGGTGCCACCGGGTTGTGTGACATCGACCAAGGCTGAGTGGACTGCACGCGCGGCGTCGCGGGAAAGCACGCGGCGCATTTGCTCGGGAGCAAAGGGCTTGATGGTTTGGCCACTCGCGTCAGTGATGCTGTGAACGATCTGCGGACGCATGAGCAATCCGCCATTTGCGATGACGCTAAGAGCATTCACCATCTGGATCGGAGTGGTGCCGATCTCGTGGCCCATGGGGATGCGGGTGATCGAAATGCCGCTCCACCGATGCACTGGATGAAGGATGCCGGCAATTTCGCCGGGCAGGCCAAGGCCGGTTTTTTCGCCGAAACCGAAGCGGCGGATGTATTCGTAGAATTTTTGATCGCCCATTTGGATAGCGAGCTTTGCGGTGCCGATGTTGCTGGATTTAACGAGGATGTTGTGAACCGATAGCGAGCCGTAAGGACGATGGTCTTTCAATGAGCGGCCACCATATTGGAAGCGGCCGTTTTCGCAAAAGATCATGGTCTCAGGGGTGACGAGGGATTCGTTGAAGGCGGCTCCGGTGGGCACGATTTTGAATGTGCTACCGGGCTCGACGAGGCTCATGATTGCGCGGTTGATGCGGGAATCATTCGTGGCCTCGCTGGGGTGATTGGGGTCGTAATGCGGGCGGCTGGCGATGGCGAGGATCTCGCCGGTGCGCGGACGCATGAGGATGACGGAAGCATTTTCGGGCTGGTATTTTTCCATCGCGGCATCGAGTTCGCTCTCGACGATTTGCTGGAGCCCCATTTCAATGGTGAGGCGGATGTTGTATCCATCGCGGGGATCTTTATGCTGTCCGCGGTAGATGACGAGTTCGCGTCCGGTGCGGTCGCGCTCGATGCGGCGATGCCCGTGCTCGCCGCGCAGTTGCTCATCCATCATGCGTTCGATGCCTTCGACGCCGACGTACTCGTCCTCATCGTTGAGCGCGAGGTAGCCAAGCGTGTGGCCAAGCATCGCGGAGTTGGGATAAATGCGTTTGGTACCGGTCTCGTAATAAACACCGCGTAGATCCCGCTCGCTAAGTGCGTTTTGCAGGTCCAGGGCGACGAGTTCGTTGACGTTGCGCTGGACACGGATGTAGGGCTTTTCAGCTGCGATATCCGCCGTGAGCTGAGGGACGTTGATGTCGAGTTTCGAAGAAAGGATGTCGACGAGCACACTCGGCTCGGTGACGTGCGTGGCATCGATGACGATGTTGCGCACGGGCTCGTTATCCGCGAGGACTTCGCCCTTGGTGTCGAGGATCGCGCCGCGGCGGGCGTAGATGATTTGTTGCCGGACGTGCTTCTCAGCAGCCTTGGTTGCGTATTTCTCGTGATCGGTGAGCTGGATGTGGACGAGCCGGAACGAAAACGCGCTGAAAATGACTGCCATGAGACAGCATAAAATAAAAGCGCGAGTTTCCGGATTCCATTTCATCATTTAGAAGCCCATCTGATTCGAGACGGCTTGCAGCTCGGCAGAAGGTGAGCGCTGCGGATTCATTTCCAGGCGGACAATGCGGTCGTCGGGGATCGGGATCATCTGAATGAAGCCCGAGTCGAGTTTTTGTTGCAGCGCATCGCGCGAGCAAAGGATCACGATCTGCGAAGCCATGGCGCGGTTGGTTTCGCGGAGCACGGTGAGTTCGCGCTCAAGGGTGCGACGTTGCTCACCGTATTGGTGAAGGCGGTTTTTCATTGAGACGTAGCTCACCCCGATCACTGCGATCACGGTGAAAATGACTCCCCACTTGGCGAAAGTGCTGATCTCGATGCTGTTGCCGTTTTTGCGTCTGTTTTTGGACATGGTATTAGATGCGGGTTGCTGCGCGCAATGTGGCACTGCGCGCGCGCGGGTTGGAATCGACTTCTTCGATGGATGCGGTGATGCCGCGACGTTGGATTGCTTCGTAAAAATAGTGCGGATTCGGACGTGGCTCGGGCCACTCCGGGCGGTCCAGATGACTGGTGCAGGTCTGGCGGAAATACTGTTTCACACGCCGGTCTTCGAGTGAGTGGAATGCGATGACTGCGAGGCGTCCGCCGGGTTTGAGGATGCGCGGAGCAGCCTCCAGCAACGCGTCGAGCGCACCGAGTTCGTCATTCACGGCAAGGCGCAAGGCCTGGAAAATTTTCGTGGCCGGATGTTTTCCGCTGCGGCGCGGTATGATGGATGCCACCAGTGTCGCAAGATCGGTCGTCGTGTTAAGTGGGCTTTTGGCCCTGCGCTCGATAATTCCTTTGGCGACTGCCTTTGCACGCGGTTCCTCGCCGAGGGAGCGGAAAATTTCCGTTAATTCCTCCTCAGCCGCTTCGTTGCAGATGCGAGCCGCGGTGAGTGGCTTCGTGCGATCCATCCGCATGTCCAGAGGTCCGTCCTGTTGAAAACTGAATCCACGGGACGCTTCATCGACATGGTGCGACGAAAGCCCGAGATCCGCCAAAATGCCGTCCACTTTTTCGATGCCCAACCGGTCGAGAACCGCTTCGAGGTGGCGGAAGTTGCTTTTGACAGTGGTGAAGCGTTCCGCGTGTTGATTGGAAGCAGCCCACTGTATGGCATGAGCAATCGCGTCATCATCCTGATCGATGGCAATGACCCGGACACCCTTTTCCAGCAGTGCCCGCGTGTGTCCCCCGCCGCCGAGTGTGCAGTCCACGAAACACTCGCCTGCAGCAGGAGTGAGCACTTGAAGGACCTCCTGGAGCAGCACCGGTTGATGGTAGGATTCAGACATGGCAGCGGGACCAGAACCCATGTTTCTGCACGCGCGCATGAATGCCGGTGCATGCTGGCTGCCGGCTCCCGGTGCGATGTGAAGGTTGACGATGCGGTTCATGGATCAATGGTAAAAAAATTGCTCCGCCTCAGCGGCTCTGTGCGCGAGGCGAATTGATAAACGTCTGCTGGATGGCTATTTCAAATATCAAGCGAGGCCGGTACTAGATCCCCACGAGCTCAGAAACCTGGAGGTAAACCGACTGATCCGCTTCGGAAGCCAGATGCCAACGCCCTGGATCCCAAATTTCAAATCTTGCTGAGCCGCCCACGAGCACGACTTCACTCTCGAGCCCTACCGGAGAGCGGTGCTCATCCGGTATCAGGATGCGCCCCTGGCGGTCGGTGGTCACTTGGTGGGCCAGTGAAAAAAACCGCCGGATAAATTTGCGCCGCTGGAGCGGAGAGATTTGCTGATTTTCATTCACGGTTTGCTCCACTTTGGCAAACTCCTCAGGCGGCATGACGATGAGGCAGTCCATCGTCTGATGCGGGATAGTATAAAACGTCTCCCCATCCGGCTGGTGGCGCCAGCCAGCAGGTATCGTCACGCGATTTTTTTCGTCCATCGCGTGATAGAATTCTCCAAAATATGGCTTGCTGATTTCCGTCATAATGACAAGGGAGGAGGCAACACTATTTGACACCGTCCCCCACTTCGCCCCACTTTTACCCATTTTTTAGGTCTGCGGTCAATGAGTTTGTTCAGTTTTTTAGCAGATGAGCTAATGATCGACGTGGTAGTGCTATTAGCCAGCTGACTGAGAAAGGGTGTGCGATGGAATAATTATTAAGTTTGCGTGAGAATTTCCACTGCGCACGGCAGTTTTATTGATGGAATATGCTGGAGATTGCGGGTGCGTTGGGCTTCACTTTCCGGGCGATGCATATTCTGATCACAGCCGGGCCCACGCACGAACCTCTGGACCCTGTTCGCTACCTGGCTAACCGATCCTCAGGAAAAATGGGATATGCTTTGGCTGATGCAGCCGCCCGCGCGGGGCATGTGGTCGACCTGGTCAGCGGCCCCGTAGCCCTGTCGCCTCCAGAAGGAGTGCAGCTGCACCAGGTCACCACCGCAGTTGAGATGTTGGAGACGACGCTCACGTTGCTGCCGGGTATTCAGCTCAGCATCTTTGCAGCTGCGGTGTGCGATTACCGTGCGGCATCCATCGCGTCTGAAAAGATAAAAAAATCCGGCCGTGGCCTCACATTGGATCTTGTGGAAAATCCCGACATCCTGGCCACAGCGGCGGCATCGGGGACCGGAGCAAAGTGCGTGGGCTTCGCTGCTGAGACAGAAAACGTCCTCGATCAGGCGCGTCAGAAATTGCACCGCAAAGGATGCGACGCCATCATTGCCAACGACGTGAGTCGAAGCGATGCCGGGATGGGATCGGACTTTAACGAGGTCACGTTAATCCTGAATTCCGGTCACGAAATCACCTACCCGCTGCAAAGCAAAACGTTACTCGCCGCGAAGCTCATCGCGGAGCTCACCCGGGCTGATTGCTTCACCCGCAGTGACTCCCGGTGATTGGCGACAGTGCCATTCGCATCCTTGCATCGACAATCCGTCGTTAATGATGGATACTTCGAGCCCAGATATGAATCAGGCAGTCACAGAGTCCTCCGCCGCCGAGTCCCGGGCTGCGGAATTCCGTTCCGTTTTTCAGGACATCCAATCAAACCTCAGCAAAGTGATTGCCGGGCAGAATGAGCTATTGAGCTCGATGCTGGTGGCGTTTTTTGCTGGCGGGCACGTGCTGCTCGAAGGCGTGCCGGGGCTTGGCAAAACTTTGCTGGTGCGCACGTTGGCCCGGACCATTCAGCTTCCGTTTGCACGCATTCAATTCACACCCGATCTCATGCCATCTGACATCGTCGGGACGCGCCTGATCGTGGAGTCGGACTCCGGCGGCAGAGGCTTTGAATTTCAAAAAGGCCCGGTATTTTCAAGCATTCTGCTGGCCGATGAGATCAATCGCGCCACGCCCAAAACCCAGAGCGCCCTGCTCGAAGCGATGCAGGAAGGCCATGTCACGATCGCGGGTGTTGAGCACGTTTTGCCACAGCCATTTTTTGTAATGGCCACTCAGAATCCGCTGGAAATGGAGGGCACTTACCCGCTTCCAGAAGCACAGCTTGACCGTTTCTTTTTCAAACTCCAGGTCCCCTACCCCGATGCCGAAGAGATGCACATCATCCTTGATCGCACCACCGCCGGTGTCTCTCCGGAAGTGGACGCTGTTGTCAAAGATCCATCCTCCATTCTTGAACTCAGAGCCTTTGCCCGCACGGTGCATGTCGAGCGCTCAGTGCAGGACGCGGCGATTCAGCTCGTGCTGGCGACACATCCCGACTCGGCAAACGCATCCGAATCCTGCCAACGTTTTGTGCGTTACGGCGCAAGTCCACGCGCAGCGCAGGCCATGATCATTGCCGCAAAAATCCACGCGCTGCTGGATAATCGTTACCATGTCTCGAACGCGGACATCCGGCTCGCGAGCACGCATGCGCTGCGTCACCGCATCATCCTCAACTTCGAAGGACAGGCAGAAAACATCACTCCTGAAGAAATCATTGCCGAAGCTGTGGCATCCCACCTTTAATTACTACCATGCACATCACCGAGATCTTTGCGGACCATTCGCCCACTCTCTCCTTCGAGTTTTTTCCTCCAAAAACACCGGAGGCCACGGAGAAACTTTTTGAAACGATCGTGCAGCTTGAGCCCTACGCGCCTTCCTTCGTGAGCGTGACCTACGGGGCTGGTGGCTCCACCCGCGAACTCACTCACGATCTTGTAGTGCGTCTGAAAAAAGAAACGTCCCTCGATCCCATCCCCCACCTCACGTGTGTTTGCCATCAAGAAGCAGAAGTGCAGGAAATCCTCACCCGCTATGCTGAAGCGGGCGTTGGGAACGTCCTTGCTCTACGCGGAGACCCGCCCGCGGGCAACACGCCTTACGACCGATCAGCAGATACTTTTCAGCAAGCTGCCAGTCTGGTGACCTTCATCCGCAAATTTAACGATTCCGGCGCGCACCCGCATCCTAAAGGCTTTGGAATCGGAGTGGCAGGATTCCCGGAGGGGCATCCGGCTACCCCCAATCGCATGCTTGAGATGGATTACCTGAAAGCCAAAGTGGACGCTGGTGCAGACTACATTTGCACGCAGTTGTTCTTTGAAAATGCGGACTTCTATGACTTCCGCGAGCGCTGTGTGCTGGCGCGAATCAACGTTCCCATCGTTGCGGGCATTATGCCTATCACCAGTGCGAGCGGTATGCGCAGGATGGCTGATTTGGCAGCTGGAGCGCGCTTCCCTGCCAAACTTCTCAAGGCCATCGCCCGGGCCGAAGAGGACCCTGATCGTGTGGCGAGGGTGGGCATTCAATACGCGACGACCCAGTGCTCCGACCTGCTCGCCAACGAAGTGGATGGCATTCACTTTTATACTTTGAACCAAAGCACTGCGACGCGGGAAATTTACGCAAATCTCGGCATCCACTCAGCTGTCTCTGCCGCATGAATGCAGCACCCGTGAGCATCGCCTCCCTTGCTGGAACTACCGGCACGCACGCCGCCGTGCATGCGCAAATCACGACCGTCACCACTAAAACCACCCGCGACGCCAAGCCATTTCTCGAGCTGCAACTCTCCGACGCGGCAGATCAGTTCACGCTACGCGTTTGGAGCGACCACCCGGATTTCCAAACGCTCAAATCCACCGCTGCCGGCGGCTTTGTGGAACTGACCGGCGATTTTGTAACGACCGCCTTCGGTCTGGATGCAAAAAACTGGTCGATGCGTCCGCTCTCGGAAGATGAGATCACTACCCTGCTCGCCGGACCTCCTGAGTTACAGGAGAAACAGCAAACCGATCTCGCACACATTCGCGAACGTTGCGCCACGTTGACCGACCCGCGTCTGAAATGCATCTGCGAGTTATTCTTCGAGAAATTTCTCACCCGCTTCCAGCGCACCGCAGCCGCCCGCGCTTACCACCACGCCCGCCGTGGCGGTCTGGTCGAGCATGTTGCTCAAATGATGCGCTCGGCGGATGCCATTGCCGATGTCTATCCCGCACTTAACCGGGATCTTCTCATCACCGGAGTGCTGTTTCATGATTGCGGAAA
>JBGTCP010000435.1:0-4913 GCA_041748815.1 Chthoniobacterales bacterium | reverse complement strand
GAGAGCTTTTTGGGGGGCAGGAAAATGAATGATGAAATTATCGATCAAGTGAGACAAAGTCGCTCCGCGATTCTAGAATCCTATGCATGGGACATCGAAAAAATGATGCGCGGCCTGATCGCGAAACAAGGAAGCAGAGGGCACAAGGTGGTCACTCTGGACAAAAAGCAACCCAGGCAAGGCGTCGCAATGAATGCCTACCCGCCACGCGGATAGGCGTGGAACGACTCGAGGCTCGCGTGCAGCCCACGTCATTTAGCCGGCACCGCTCTCGCCATATTTCGAAAATAGCTAATGGCAATTCGAAAATTCCAAGGCTTGATTTTCTAGCTCATTCTGCAAAACCTACGTCCGCCATGCACGCCGTCCCCCTCTTCACCGCAATCGATGTTTTCGTCCTGCGGTTGTTTGATCTCATGCACGCGGCCTGCGAAAAAGTCGGACTGCAGATGCCCATGCATGGACCTCGGCAACCTCGGGGTCAATCATGCTCTGTTACGATCTCCACCGTGCAGCGCAAAAAAGCATGACTGACCCCCAGAGCCCTAAACAAGGACCACTGCCCGAGTGAGAACGATCGGCTTGGTGCCCAACCATTTGCCCAGCGAATTGAGCACCTTGCCCGTGCGTGCATCCCTCTCCCTAGCTCTCCAACGAAAGTTGCGCGATGGGGAACTGGACTTCGAGGAGGGATTGTTTCGTAGAAAGAGCCATGGAGTAAAAAGAGTATCAGTTTCCAAGAACTTCGCGATGACTAAGGTAGTCAAAATCCCACGCTGAAAAAATGCGGGTATGACCCAAGGTCACATCTTCCTCGGTCACCATCCGGCAATCATTCAGCTGGATGCCCGGGCAGCCTTCGATGATCTTGCCAAATTCCTTAGCGAGGCTGGACGAGGGCTCTTCGTCCACTGACTCCTTGAGGTTGGGGTCTTCGACCAGCCAGATCAGCAAATCATACTTCTCGTTTGCGGGCAGCTCTTCACGGGAAGGGTTGCAGGAGATGAGAATTTGCCAGAACCGGCTGCCATGATCTTTCAGGAACTTTTGGATGGCTTTTCCTCGGCCATGAAGCCGTCGATTGAACTCGTCCGGGAATGCCGGTCGAATGTAGCGTTTTGAGATCCATTCTGAAATCACGTCCCGAGTGTAATCCTCCACGGTCAGTTCGTTCACGGGCCGAATCCCCGCCAAAATGGAACGCTGAAAGGTGTGCCGCGTATGGCAATTGGCGCGGAATGCATCAGCTCCGATCTGAAAATCGATAGTTCGAGGATGTCGCCCGTGGGCAAAGTTCCCGTCTATTTTCTCAATGGGTGAGATAACAAGAACCTCGACGGATGGCTCTTTTCCAAAATCCGGCTGAACCAGGTCACAGTCGTGAGTCAGCACGTAGAAATATGCTCCTTGCAGAATCTCGAAATGCGGTTGGACTTTGCGAGGAAGCGGAAGATCCACTGGCTGGAGCAAGGAACCCTGCCGCCAACCGTTGGCACGTATCGCATCGGCATCTTGCGCAGGGAGATGCATGAATCACTGACCACGGCGACCCGCGAGTAAGAATGACTGGAGGTTTCGGCGCTGGTATGATTCCGACAAGGGTTCCAAGCCGAACTTCTTAATTAACTCGCTGGCTGATGGTGGGCGGTTTGCTTCGGCGGCGGCAAGTTGATCAGCAATCTTATGAAACAGCCGTGAGATGGATTGTTCGTCGAGCGGGCTGTTGCCCAAAAGCGCAAGCAGGGAAGTCCCGTCGATGTCTTCGGAGACAATTCTCCCCATGGGTTTCGGGTGAATGGCGTTCCACTGACGAGCCAACTCAAGAATCTTCGCAATACGCTGTCTGTTGGTCTCCTCAACAGATTTCGGCTCTGCCCAATTATAAATGGTCTGTCTGGTGACGTGAAGCACCTGGGCAAGTTCAGCTGTATTTAGGCCAAAAGCAGAACGAATCTCCGCCAATGCATCGGGAACCTCTGCAGTGGTGAGGGAGCAGGAAGGCTGTGCTTGAGACTCGAGAATATCCGCCAGCCACTGGGTAACCCCTGTCGCAGGTTTGACCTGCCTCGGGAAATAATGAAACGAGCCGGTGGGTGCCATGCTGGAACTCCACGGTTTGGCCACTATCTCTGTGGGAACCTGCCGTCTGTAAGCAAGTTGGCTTTTCTGCCAATCTGGTAAGTCGTTAAAATTTAGGTCTATGGCGCTCATGGTTGTTTCCATTCCTCGATGGCAGTGTCTGTGACACTGGTCTCAAAGGCTTTTCTGTGGTGTGTGTGGAGTTCCTCTAGCTGAGTGATGGCTGCTTCCACCGAAAAGTCCTCATCCTGAATCAGAAAATGATCCAGGTCGAGCAGTCCAAACGGCGAATTCACTTGGATGTTGGTTGGAAATGTCAAATTCACGGGAAGGAGATCCGGGGGAAATCCCAGACCAGCCTCCGCCTCGGAGTATCGATGGACAAATGTGCGATTCTCTCCGGTCTGACAAACGGTTTCAGAGAAGAACGCCTTCCGATTATCGGAGTCTTGGATTTTGAACCCACGCAACTCAGCACTGAAATAGGAGGAGAGTTCCTTGCCCTCAGTGGGCAGTACCAAGTCAACGTAACGCAAACCAACGCGCTGGATGAGATTTGGCTCCACTAAGCGGGCAAACACTTCCAGAGCACTCCTAAAACCGGCCAGAAAGGTATTAAAACCATCGTAGCGCGTGACTTGGAAGGTGAGCCCTTCTGCATCTACAAGCAGTGAGGCCCGTTTCTCCTTGTTCAAAAACTCCCACTGTTCTTTGGTTTGCATACTCTGTGTCTGGGCATCGGGACCAAACGTTGCGGTATGAACTTTTCTTCTCGAAAGAAGAGGGTAGCCACTCTTGCGCAATGCTTCCTGAATCGCAGGAATCTTTGCTTCGATCTCAAGGACAGGAGAAATCCTGACCTGAGCGAGGACAAAAATTAGCGGTAGGTGTGGAAGCTTAAGAGGAGGCAGGGAGCGATGGCTCATTGGCACAACTTGTCACTTGACACTTCACTTGACAACTTAAATTGATCGTCAACTCATTTCCATGAGCCAAACAAGTCTAGCTGAGTTGTGGGAGGCTTTTGCGGTTGAGGCTGACTGGAGTCTTTTTCGGAGAGGGAGCTTTGTGTTTCGCGGAAGAGGAATCACTGGACAGCACATCGGGATGGCGAGTGTTCCACTACCTTGACCCAAAGATATTAATATCCGCGTAATTGTGTCAGAGCAGGAAAAACCCCTCGGGGTCAGTCATGCTATTTAACGATTTTCCGTTGATATCAACGATCCAAAGCTTCCCACAAAGCCCGCAAGCGCGGCAGAATTTCCGGAGCCTCTTTGACCTCGCACAGAGGTTCCAGTTGCTTGAAGATGTAGAGCCAGTCCAGAGCCCCGTGGCCTTGGCGCGTGAGGATGCCCTCGATGTCATGCCAGTCGATGCCCCGGTCTGCAAAGGCTTTCATCACGATCAAATCCTCGGCGGAGCACAGACGCAGGGATTTTTCTTTCAAAACCAGAATGTCTTTTGCTCTGCCGACGGCCGACAGCTCGAAATCCAGAGCACCAAGCGCAATGTCGATGCCGATTCCTCCACGGGCTTTCAGGAGCAGCACTCTGTTCATGAGGGCAAACGACCTGGCATCATCAATGCGCGGTTCATAAATCGCAAAAAGCGCGTGCACGATGGGTTCTTCGCCTCCAAACCCCGTGAGAACCGTCATGTCCACATTTTTGGTAAATCGTGGCTCGCCCCAATGTTGCACCGCTAAGCCCCCGATAATGCAGAACGGCCACTGGCGGGCCAGACACGTTGACTGGAGTTCAAGGGCGACTTCGACAAGTTCCGTCATTGCCGGGAGTGGACCAGCCGGAACAGTCGCTGTTGTTCGACCAATCCTGAACTGGAATCAGGCGGATGTGTTTTAACTTTCTCCAAAACCAAGCCTTCGAAGGCTGCAATGGACTCGGCAGTGTCCGCGTTGCGGATGTCATCCCTTCGAACCGCATCCAGGACGGGAGCCGCCCGCCGCCACGCATCGACGACGGTTTTGATGGATGCCTTTTGAAGGTATGTCATGGAATATTCTTACCACACAGAATTCCAATTGTCATCCAAGACCATGCTCACCTCCCAGCGGCGATTGCGCGATGTCTTCGGGAAACGTCGGCAGCAGGAATGCTGGTGGTCTCACCTGATGTGAGCCTCGTTAATCTTGCGCCGATTTCCGCATCTCACGCTGCTTCCACGCTGGACTTCTCCGTCCCATCCACCCTCTCGAGGACGTTTTGGCAAGAAACAGCCGTTGATCTGCTGGGAGCTCAAGCGCGAAATCGGAAACCGTATCAATGGTGGCAAGATCACATGTCAAAGTTGGGCGGACATATTTCACAAAATTTCCACCTTGTCTTCATAATGCTTTCACAAAGCCGTGAGAGAAAGGGAGGATGAAAATTACTATCGCAAACCACCGGGGCATGTGTTTTGGAGTTCGTGACGCCTTGCGCACGACCATTGACCTTGCCAAACAAGAACCGCTTACCATCCTCGGCGAGCTCGTTCACAATCCGATCGTCCGACAACGCCTACACTCGCTGGGAGCCGGAGAGGGCGATCTCGATCAATCCCGCAATGCTGAAACATCCACCGTAGTCATCACCGCGCACGGAAGCGCGGAGTCGCAAAAGCAGTCATGGCGGGCGCGGGGGCATCGAGTGGTTGATACAGC
The DNA here is from genome assembly GCA_041748815.1 of Chthoniobacterales bacterium. Classification (GTDB taxonomy): domain Bacteria; phylum Verrucomicrobiota; class Verrucomicrobiia; order Chthoniobacterales; family CAKUMP01; genus JBGTCP01. The sequence goes on along the minus strand of JBGTCP010000435.1, from coordinate 169 downwards.
CTGCCCGCTGGTAACAAAGGCGCACCGTGTACTCGAGACATTGGTCCTTGCCGGGTATCATCCGGTGGTTGTCGGCAAAATTGACCATGTGGAAGTGCGCGGGCTTACGAAAGACCTTCCGGAATCATCCGTTCTTCTCCATCCCGGGGAAGCTGCCGCACTTCCCAAG
>JBGTCP010000434.1:0-11812 GCA_041748815.1 Chthoniobacterales bacterium | reverse complement strand
GTGACACCTGATGCGGAATATTTCTCGGGGTTTGTTTTTAAAATTCAGGCGAATATGAATCCACGCCACCGCGACCGTGTGGCCTTCATCCGTGTTGTCTCCGGGCAATTCAAGCGCGACATGGACGTGTTCAGCCCGCGCCTTGGCAAGTCGGTGCGGCTGGGAAATTCACAACGGCTTTTTGCGCGTGAGCGGGAAATTGTGGATGATGCATTTGCGGGCGACGTGGTGGGCATTGTGGGCAACTACGATTTTCAAATAGGCGACACGTTGAGCGAACGCGAGGACACGCTTTTTCAGGAGATGCCGCGCTTTGCCCCGGAGTGTTTTGCGCTTTTGCACAATCCGAGCACGGCAAAGTATAAACGTTTCCGGCAGGGGCTGGATCAGCTTTTGAAGGAAGGCGTCGCACAGGTCTTTGAGCAGCCGGACTCTTATCAGCGTGTGCCGCTGCTCGGCGCAGTGGGGCCGCTGCAATTTGAGGTGCTGGCATACCGGTTGCAAAACGAATACGATGCCGAGTGCCGCGTCGAAAATGCTTCCTGGGAAGCTGCAAAGTGGATTGCCGACGCGCAAGGTGAACTCATGACGGATCGTCCTGAGATCACGCTCCCCAGCGGATGCACACTGGCAGTGGATGCCGCCGGAAACTGGGTTGTGCTGGTCCCCAACAGCTGGGCCGGACGTTATCTCACGGAAAAAAATGCCGGCATGCAATTCCTTGAAATGCCCTCGCAACCGGTCCGCGCACCGACTGCGGCTTGACCGGCGCAAGCGGGCTTGTCATGCGGGACTCCGACGGATAGCGTGTCGCTTCCCGCACCACCACCGCATATGACCAGCAGCCAGATCCGCCAATCCTTCCTCGATTTTTTCCGCTCGAAAGAACACACCATCGTGTCCTCGGCAAGCCTCATGCCGACTTCACCGAATCTGCTTTTTACGAATGCGGGCATGAATCAATTTGTGCCGATTTTTCTCGATGAGGTGCCGTGTCCATACACGCCGGGACGCGCAGCGGACACGCAGAAATGCATCCGCGCAGGTGGAAAGCACAACGACCTCGACGATGTCGGATGGGACACCTACCACCACACATTTTTCGAAATGCTGGGCAACTGGAGCTTCGGGGGTTATTTCAAAAAAGAAGCCATCGAATGGGCCTGGGAGCTGGTAGTGGAGCGCTGGGGATTTCCGCCTGAGCGGCTTTACGCCACGGTCTATGCGCCTGCTGAGGGCGATCCGGCGGAGTTTGACCAGGAGGCATACGATTTCTGGGAAACGAAATTCCGCAGTGTCGGGCTCGACCCCGCCGTGCACATCGTTAATGGTAACAAGAAGGACAATTTCTGGATGATGGGCGAGACGGGACCATGCGGACCATGCTCGGAGCTGCATGTCGATCTCACGCCGGATGGCGACACCCGCGGCGGCTTGGTAAATGCCGGTGACAGCCGATGCATTGAAATCTGGAATCTTGTTTTCATCCAGTTCACGGCAAATCAGGACGGCACATTTTCGCCGCTGCCAGCGAAGCACGTGGACACGGGCATGGGCTTTGAGCGCGTGACATCCATCCTTCAGGGGACCAAAAATTTCACCGATTTTTCACGTCCGATCTCGAACTACGAGACGGATGTTTTCCGCCCGGTTTTTGATGCCATCGAGAAGCTGAGCGGACATCGCTACGGGGCTACGTTGCCGGTGGTCATTGGAAAAGCGGCCTCTGAGCAGGAGGAGCGGGATGTGGCATTCCGCGTGATCGGCGATCACCTGCGCACGCTGTCGTTTTCCACTGCGGACGGTATTAGCCCCGGCAACAACGACCGGAATTATGTACTGCGCCGCATCCTTCGCAGGGCCGTGCTCTACGGGCGCTCGTTGGGCTTCGATAAACCCTTCCTCACGCATCTGGTGCCAACATTGGTCGATGCCATGGGCGAAGTTTTCCCGGAGCTTCAGCGCGAGCAATCGCACATCGCGGAGGTGCTCGAGCGCGAAGAGGCAGCATTTTTGCGCACGCTGGATAAAGGCGTGCAGACTTTCAACGCCGAGGCGGATCGCATTCTTGCAGCAGGAGGGGGGGAAACGGTTTCGGGGGCGTTTGCGTTCCGGCTTTATGACGAGCAAGGTTTCCCGCTGGATCTCACGGAGATCATGGCCCGCGAGCGCGGACTCGGAGTGGACACCGCGGGATTTGAAGTGCTCATGGAGGAGCAGCGGGATCGTGCCCGCAAAGCTCGCAAGACCGAAGTGATCACAGTTTCCGACATTGCCACCAAGCAGGCTACAGAGTTTGTGGGCTTCGAAACGCTGGAAGCAGAGGCATCGGTACTGGAGGTGGTGCAAATCAAAGACGACCTTGCGCTCATCACCGACGTCTCGCCGTGTTATGCGGAAATGGGCGGCCAAGTCGGCGACACGGGCGTGGCACTCAGCGGCAGCGGGGCCTGGGGGATCGCCTCAACACGCAAAACCGGAGAGACATGGCTGCATATTCTCGGCGCCACAGACGATGCTCCCGAGCCGAGCACAAAACTCACCCTCCAAGTGGACCGCAACCGGCGTCAGGCGATTGAACGCCATCACACCGTCACGCACCTTCTGCACTGGGCGCTGCATGAAGTGGTAGATTCGAAGGCGACGCAAAAAGGCTCTTCCGTAACTCCTGCAAAGCTAACATTCGACTTCAACAGCGGCGCGCTCACGCCCTCGCAGGTGCGCGATATCGAAAAGCTCGTCAACGAGCGCATCCTCGCCAACGCCACTGTGAGCTGGACCGAAGTCCCTTACGCCGACGTTGCCGGGCGCGGGGACATTATGCAGTTCTTCGGGGATAAGTACGGTGACCGCGTGCGCGTCGTCCAGATCGGTGGCGAGGCAGGCTCGCTCAATGGATATTCGATGGAACTCTGCGGCGGCACTCACACCCGGGCGACTGGCGAGATCGGATTGTTCCGCATTGTTTCAGAATCCGCTGTGGCAGCTGGTATCCGCCGCATTGAGGCAGTTGCCGGACTCGAGGCCTACAACGATGCGCTGGCAGGCAGGCACTCCCTCGCCGACATGGCCAAAACGCTCGGATGTCCCATTGCCGAAATTCCCAAAAAACTGGAGACGGTTTTAGCAAAAACAAAATCTCTTGAGGCCGAAATGAAAGCGCTCAAAACATCGCAGGCAGCCGTGACTGCCAACGAACTACTGGCCAGCGCTGAGCTGATCGGCGGCACTCCTGCGATCATCGCAAACCTGCCAGCAACCGGAGCTGAGACGCTGCAAGCGGTGCTCGATGCGTTGAAGGGCAGATTTGAAGGCGTGGTTTTCCTGGCTGCCACGGATGCACCCGGGAGTGTTGCCCTCGGGGCAATGGTCTCTGCGGCGCATCTCCAGAAGGTGCAAGCCGGCAAGCTCATTTCCAACGCGGCCCCAGCAGTCGGAGGCAAAGGCGGGGGACGCCCGGAGATGGCACGCGGCGCCGGAAACCAGCCGGAGAATATCCCCGGCGTGTTGGAGCAAGTGAGATCTGCACTGGCTGGAAAATGAAGCAGGTGCGCTGGGATTCGAGCTTGTGAATTCTGAGAGATATCCTATTTTGGGCAAACCAGTGCCTTCGTCCCATCTAACCCCGCAGCTTAAGCTTCTACTTGTCGAAGATGACAACGATGCAGCGTTTCTCATTCAGGAAATGCTGCTTGCCGATGCGGGCGATCCGATTGTGCAACGCGCCGCCACGCTGGAAGAGGCCTTTAAGCTCCTTGAAAACTGGCAGCCATCGGCGATCATCCTCGATCTGAATCTGCCGGACTCGCGGGGGTTAGACACATTTCAAAAGGTCCATGCTTTCGCAGAAAATATCGCCACAGTAGTGCTCACAGGGCACGACGATCAGGACATTGCCATCAAAGCAGTCCAGCAGGGAGCAGAAGATTATTTATTGAAGGGACATGTGGACGGCCCACTCCTCATGCGTGCGATCCGCTATGCAGTCGAGCGTTCCGCAAACCGGCATGCGCTTTTGCAAGCACGAAGTCAACTTGAGGAGCGCGTGGAGGAACGCACCCGCCAGCTTTCCATGACCAACGAACGCCTGCGCGGGGAGATCCATGAGCGCAGCAAAGTCGAGGAGGCATTGCGCGAAAGCAACTTGCGCCTGGAGGAGGCATTGCAAACTCTCAAAACCACGCAACAGCAAATCGTGCAAAGGGAGCGATTGCACGCGCTCGGAAATATGGCCAGCGGTGTGGCCCACGATTTCAACAACGCGCTCGCTCCCATCCTGGGCTTCACAGATTTGCTCCTGAAGAACCGTGAAGCTCTCGAAGACCACGCGAGGGTCACCCGCTATTTGGAACTCATGCGGGCATGTGCACAAAATGCCGCCGGAGTGGTGAAACGCTTGCGGGAGTTTTACCGCGATCGCAACAGCCAGGGCCCCATGGAGCCGCTGGATCTCAACGCTCTCATCGAGACCTGCGTCAACATGACCAAGCCAAAATGGAGCGATGAGGCCATGGCGACAGGGGTGAGCATTCAGGTGCAAACCGATCTGGAATCCGTTCCGCCTGTCCTGGGAAGCCCCGGCGAACTTCAGGAGGTGCTCACCAACTTAATCTTCAACGCGGTCGAGTCCATGAGCCTGAGCGGGACCATCACGATCCGCACGCGCCTAAGCGGAGATGCCATTGTAATGCACGTGATCGATACGGGCAGCGGGATGTCGGAGGAAGTCCGCCGCCGTTGCATGGATCCGTTTTTCAGCACGAAGGGTCATAGCGGCTCAGGCTTCGGTCTGCCCACGGCTTTTGGAATCCTCGAGCGCCACTCGGGTTCCATCGATATCGAAAGCCAAGCCGGCGGAGGCACCACAGTCACCGTGCGCATTCCCACTCACGGCACCGAGATTTGCTCTCTTGCGGAGTCCGTCCTGCACGAGTCAGAGGATGCGGCTTCTCCAAAATTGCCTGCTTCGGGTCCCCTGAATATCCTGATAGTCGACGACGAGCCGCTCCTGCGGGAAGTGGTCACCGCCTGCCTCATGGAAGGAAATCACACCGTGAAGAGTGCAGAGCACGGGCGCGAGGCGCTGGAGCTTTTCAGGAACGGCACCTTCGATCTTGTGATCACAGACCGCGCAATGCCTGGCATGAGCGGCGACCAGCTGGCCCGGGAACTCAAGGGAATTAACCCGGAACTCTGCATCATTATGCTCACTGGTTTCGGCGACTTGATGGATGCATCGCACAAACATGTCGAGGGCATTGATCTCATCATCGGCAAGCCATTCACCGTGGAAGACCTGCTGACCGCAGTGGACAAAATGCGCGCAAAAATTATGTGAGTCCAGGCCTGGTGGATTTAAGTAGCATCTACCATCATCCAAACAGCCATCGCGATCATCATTAAATTTTCGGTAAGCGAAATAAAGCCGAGCGGGACGCTGCTGTTGCCACCGACACAGGCGCATTTGAGATCCCGCTTCTCGATATAGACGGCTTTGATAATGGAAATCGCGCCAATGCTACTGGGGAGCAGCACGATGGGTGCAACGACCCATGTGAACAATCCTGCAATCATAAGTGCCCCGCCAACAGCTTCGATGAAGGCGTAGACATAGGCGTAAGGCACGTAGCGTTGTGCCAGCAGATCGTATTGGACAAAACCGGTGGCATAACTTTGCAAATCTTTCAGTTTCTGGATGCCGAGCGCACACATGCTGAAAGCGATAAACAGTTCCGCCACCCGTATGATCGAAATACTCCCGAGCATGGCCCAGGTCGTTGTAAGAGCCATGAGGAAGGTCACTGCAAAAATTGCGATGACAGGCTGATAGGTTTCGCCCTCTTTTGGGTCCGGGCCTAGGCCAAGGTGTTCGCGTAGCTGGTCATAGCCGCCGATGTGCTTTCCTTCGATGAAGATTTGAGGCGTCTCATCAACACTGTTGTCCTTTTTGTACTGTTTGTTCGCAGCCATGCTTTCGAGATGGTGATCGGTCACTTCAAAGCCGTTGCGTTTCAGGAGGTCCAGCGCCTTGATGCCCCATGGGCAAAGGTGGTCCGGCGTCACCATGCGATAGATGTCTGCTTTCTTTTTCATAATAATTTTATACTGTGTTCGTAATCCTACGAACATGCGGCAAGGCTGCCGGGTTTGCAAATACCGCCCTTCGGAAGCTAAAAAGCTTAGAATTTGAAGGTGAGCCCCGCTCCGGCTCCGTATTTGGAATCCCACAGCGCGGTCATGGAAAGGTATTGGGTGAGCGCATAGGACATGCCCGCCTGGTAGGACCATTCCTCGCGGGTATCATACTCGATTTCTCCGAAAACTCCTAGCCGTGGGGTTAGCATAAGCTCGCGTTCCACCATGAACCGTGCCTCGCCCCGGTGGTCGATCCATGCCTGGGATTCGAAATTCCCGGGGAGAAGATACCGGATGCCGGCGATCGCGCGTTCGTCCTCGAGGGTGGAATTGACACCCTCCCCATAGACCCCGGCGAAGAACGTGGTGAAGCGGTCGATGTAGCGGCTGTAGGTAAAGTCCCCTTCCCATGCGGTGCCCTCGACGCCCTCCCAGCCAGCCTCCCAGCCAAGCGAGATGATGTTCAAAGGATCCGAAAGAGTGATGGTTCCCTGTGTCTGGTTGCTAAGAACATCGGCATGACCGTAGAAGAACCATGGATTGGATTTTCCATAGATTTCGTTACGGATTGCCGCAGTCTCTGGAGCCGGGGTGAAGCCTTCGTATTCCACAACGCGAGCCATGCCGCTCATCATGTGGTAAAGCAGATGGCAGTGGAAAAACCAATCGCCCGGCTCATCCGCCATGAACTCAATGACCGTCGTATTCATGGGTGCGACATCGACGGTGTGCTTGAGCGGCGAACGGTCGCCCTGCCCGTTGATCACGCGGAAGAAGTGGCCATGAAGATGCATGGGGTGATGCATCATGGTGCGGTTGATCATGATGAATCGGACCACCTCGCCTTCGCGAATGAGGATGTCGGTGTCCGGGCTCACGGGTTTGTTATTGATGGTCCAGACGTAGCGGTTCATATCGCCATCGAGGGTGAGTCGGAAGTCCCGGCGCGGAGCGTTTTTTGGAAAGGACGTATTTTCCACCGCACGAAGCATTTTGTAGGGAGGAAACGGGCGCTCCTCCGACATCATGGAATCGGTGGCGAGCATCGTGGAATGTGCAGCATCTTCACCAAGGAGAAAATCATACCACCTCGGCGGGTTGTGTTTCACCCCCATGTCCTTGTCCATCTCAGGCATGGAAGACATGGTGCTCGTCTCCATTTCCATCTGCGAATGATCCATCGCAGGTTCCTTCATCGCACTGTGATCCATGCTGGAATGATCCATGCCTTCCATTGCCATGGGCATTTCCATGCTGCTGCCATGCGACATTCCGCCCATATCCATCTCCATGTTCATTCCGGGCTTGTCGAATTTCCCGGCATTCACATCGCGGTCGGGCATGCCCATCGTGCCTGCGGGTGTCAGCGCAAAGGCGTTTTTTAAATTGAAACCCATCATAGTGTCGTAGACAAAAGGCTTGGGCAAATCGTCCACAGCCTTTCGCTCGCCGGAGCCAATCCAGAGCGAGGTATGGCCGGAGCCGTCATGAGCGGTCGCACGGAATTCGTAGGCTCCGTTCGCAGGGACTTTCACGAGCACGTCATAGGTTTCCGCCACTCCGATGAGGATGGGCTTCATCATTTTCACAGGCTCCACCGGTTGCCCGTCCGCTCCGACGATGGTCAGCGGACCGCCCGCATAGTTGAGGTGGAAAAACGTGCTGGCCGAGCCATCGATCACACGAAGCCGGATGGTTTCGCCGGGCTTCGCGGAAAGGTTTTCTTCGGGTTTTCCATTCACAAGAAACGAATCGTAGGCGACATCGGCGAGATCCATCGCGGGCATGCGCATCGCTTCCCTTGCAAAAAATTCGCTAAGTTTGCCGGTTTTCGCGGCGCCCAGCACGCTCTGCGCGGTCCTCTTTTGCACTCCAAAAAATTCGGAGCCGCGACGCAGATTGCGTAATATTTCATTCGGGTTTTGGTTCGTCCAATCCGAAAGAACGACCACATGATCGGTGTCTTCGCCATGATTTTTCAACTTCGGCAGGATCACGATGGCACCAAAGACCCCGCGTTGCTCCTGTAACCCTGAATGGGAATGATACCAGTAGGTGCCCGTCTGACGGATCGGGAAGCGGTAAGTGAAAGTGGCGCCAGGCTTTATCGGTGGAAACGAGATGTACGGGACACCGTCCATTTCCGGCGGGACCAGAAGACCGTGCCAATGGATGGAGGTGGGGACGTCCATCGAGTTGGTAACATGCATCACGGCGGTGTCGCCCTCGGTGAAGCGCAAAGTCGGGCCTGGAATGCCGCCGTTGATGGTCATTCCCGTGACGGTCCTGCCGGTGATGTTCACCTTTTCCTCGGCAATGGTGAGATTGTATTCAACAGTTTTGGCAGAGGCGAAAGGCGTGAGGATGGCTAAGATGAGGAGGATGTATTTCATTTTTGTGTGTCTGGACTGTTGCGTGGGCTTCCAGATCTTCGATGAGGGATTGCATTTCAGCGATTTCTTTGCGCCAGGCTTCGATGATTTCATCCATGAGATTTCCCCGACGGTCGTTTGACTGCGGCGGTTAGGCTGGGGGTGATTTTTCGGAATCGCCGACGGATTTGGAGAGGAGCTTGAGCAACTCCTTCGCGGCCGCTTCGGAGGATGCGGGATTTTGACCGGTAACCAGATTCCCATCGACGACCACATAGGATCCCCAATCCGGGCCCTTTTCATAGAGTCCCCCATTTGCTTTGAGCATGTCTTCGACCAGGAACGGAACGATTTCCGTGAGACCAACACCCTCTTCCTCGGTATTCGTAAAGCCCGTCACCTTTCGGCCCGACACCAGGGATTTTCCATCGGGTCCTTTCGTGTGCTTGAAGATCGCCGGAGCGTGGCACACTGCGGCGAGAGGACGATCCTTTGCGATGAACAGTCCGATGATGCGCTGGCTGTCTGGGTTTTCCGCAAGATCCCAAAGCGGGCCATGGCCGCCTGGAAAAAAGATTGCGTCAAAGCCGTCGGCATCGATCCCGGCCAACTTGGCTGTGTTCGCGAGGACTTTTTGTGCGGCAGCGTCCTTTTTAAAGCGCTCGGTCGCCTCCGTTTGGGCATCCGGAACGTCACTTTGCGGATCGAGCGGTGGCTGACCACCCGCGGGGGATGCCAGGGTGATTTCCGCTCCGGCATCAAGCAGGACGTAATAGGGCGCCGCGAATTCCTCCAGCCAGAAGCCGGTTTTTTTGCCAGTGTCACCCAGCGTGTCGTGAGAAGTGAGAATGATAAGAATTTTCATAGTATTTTGGTGTGTTTGTTTATTGAGAACCGCCGACGCGAGTCACGCATTTGCCGAGGTTTTCCCCCTGCAACATTCCGATGAAGGCCGCTGGTGCCTGTTCCAATCCATCGATGATTTCCTCGCGGTAATGAATCTTCCCCGCCATAAGCCATCTATCCATTTCCGCAGCGAATTCTGGAAGCCAGCTCATGCGATCCGGACCTTCGGGGAGACTGGTGGCGTTGTTTTGCGGGACCGGACCGCACACAGGGATGCGCGCCCCGATATTGAGCTGGGGGACCCGTAGATCTCGTGCCAAGGTGTCCATGGGTCTCATGGTGATTACACGAGTTCCAGGCCGTGAGGCAGGAATGGATTGAAATCGCTGCGGTTGAGGGTGGCCAGGGGTGCCTTTGAGGCGATGGCAGAGGCAGCAATGATGCAGTCTGGCAAGGAGCGGGAGCGGCGGCCGGTCTCGCGAAACAAGCTTGCAGCCGCAGCGGCAAGCTCGGGGGTCACAGGTAGCATGGCGTGCAGCAGGGATTCCATCGCGGCGATTTCCCCGGGCAGAACGGGCCCACACAAGAACTCAGCCCATGCCATCGCACTACAGCAGAACTTCCGATCTTCGCGAATCCACTGCTCGACGTTTGCCACCACGTCGGCGCTGGCGTCTCCGGCGTAGGCAATGAGGTAGTTGGTATCGAGATGCATTGAGGAGGCCATGAGGTGTCAACGTCGGGAGTCTCGTGCAGTGGCAATCCAAGCGGCGACGTCCACCTGGCGTTCCTTGAGGCTAGCCCGAAGCTGCCGCCCGGATTCGAGCCGCCTCTCGATATCGCTTGGCGACGTTGTGAGCTCTTTCTCCGCTTGTTCCACCGAACGCCGGACGACTTCGGCCTGCGAAACGTCCCAGCGTGCGGCCAGGCGTTTGAGTCGCTTGGCCGTCGCTTCATCCAAGGCGAACGTGGTCCTGTGGGTCATCGTTTGCATACCACCATTTCATACCATTGAAACGTCCCTGTCAAGGCCCTGCTCTGCAGGAGGGTGTTAGCGGAGAGGATCATGGCGGCGCACTGAAGGATGGCATTGACTCCAGGGCGCAGACTGGCTGGATCGACGAGCTGGTCGCCACAGCAATCGAGCGTGGGGAAACATTCATCACTCATTGGACTTTCATTTCGACGGTATGCTCCTGGCGGTCTGCCACCAAGGGAACGGTTTGTCCGGCGATTTCTTTTCCGTCCAGAAGGAGCTGAACCGGGTGGCCGGAACCAGCGGCGATCCGGGTGATGGTGATATGGTAAAAGGTGTCGCGGTGGCGGTAGTGAATCTTGAGCGAATCCCAATCGAGCGGCAGTTTTGGATTGAGCCGCAACTGGTCCACTTCCAACTCCAGACCGAGCAGCGTTTCGACGATCAGCCGGTACATCCAACCCGCTGAACCTGTATACCATGTCCAGCCTCCCCGGCCTGTGTGAGGTGCCAGGCCATAGACATCGGCGGCGACCACATAAGGCTCAACCTTGTAGCGATTGACGTCTTCCAATTCCGTCGCGTGCCGGATCGGGTTGAGCAGTGAAAAGAGTTCCCACGCCCGTTCGGTTTCGCCCATTTCCGCGAAGGCCATGACGGTCCAAATGGCACCATGGGTATACTGACCGCCGTTCTCCCGCACGCCGGGCGTGTAGCCTTTGATATAGCCGGGCTCGAGCGCGGATGTGTCGAACGGAGGATCGAAAAGTTGGATCAACCGCGAGTCGCGCCGGACGAGCCGCTGGTCCACACTGTCCATGGCCAGCCGTGCCCTGGCCGGGTTGGCCGCTCCCGACAACACCGACCAACTTTGGGCAATGGAGTCAATCTGGCATTCCTCGTTCGTGGCCGAACCGAGCGGAGTGCCGTCGTCGAAGTAGGCGCGCCGGTACCAGTCGCCATCCCACCCGTGCCGCTCGATGTTCCGCTGCAATTGCGCGGCCTGCCTGATGCACTCATCGGCGAACCCGGAATCGTCCCGGCTTCGTGCCAGCTCCGCGAAACGCTGCAACACCTGGTAGAGAAAGAAAGCCAGCCATATACTCTCGCCCTTGCCATTTTCCCCGATGAGGTTCATCCCGTCGTTCCAGTCGCCGCAGCCGATCAACGGCAGGCCGTGCTCGCCGAACCGGAATCCATGCTTCACCGCCAGCACGCAGTGCTCGTAGAGCGTGCCGTCCTGCCCCGCGCTCTGGGGCAGATCGTAATACGATTCCTCGCCGGCATTGACCGGGCGACCTTCCAGGAACGGCACGCGTTCATCGAGCACTCCGGAATCGCCGGTCATTTTCACATAACGGCAGGTCACGTATGGCAGCCAGAGATAATCGTCGGAGCAATGTGTGCGCACGCCACGACCGGTGGGAGGGTGCCACCAATGTTGCACATCGCCTTCCAGGAATTGACGTCCGGCGCAGCGCAA
>JBGTCP010000433.1:0-2943 GCA_041748815.1 Chthoniobacterales bacterium | reverse complement strand
GAGGTGCCGCGTGTGAACATCCCCGAGACGTTCCATGCGCCACTTCACCCGATTGTGAATGCCATCTCACTGAGGCTGGGTAAAGACTACCTGGCAATGACACCCGGCGAGCTCATCTATAACGGGGAGAGATTGATTGCTGCCACCTCCCTCCTGTTGTTCATTGCCTCCCTGGCGGTTTGGTATGTGGTGGCCTGGCGCCTTTTTGACCACAGGCTGGCAGTGATCGGGACCGGCCTGCTGGTCGTGTGTGACCTGCTGTGGCAGTTTGCACTTTCGGGTTTGCCTCAAATGCTGATGCTTCTGCTCTTTGGCCTTGCTGTGCTTGGGCTGGTCCTCGCAGCCGAGGCGAAAGAACGCGGCAGCATGATCGGGATCTGGCTGGGCGGTAGCGCAGCGATGTTCGGGTTCCTCGCGCTGGCGCATCCGTTGACGATCTGGATTTTTCTGGGAGCCTTGATTTTTGTCGCAGTGTACTTCCGCCCGCGCATTCTTGCTGTGTTGTTGGTGCTTGGGATCTTTGGGATCATCCTGGCCCCTTGGCTGGCGCGCAATTACTCCGTGACGGGAAATCCGGCGGGGCTTGCGCTGTATGCGGCGCTGGATGGAGTGACACTTAGCGAAGAAGGTTGGATGCGGCAGGATAATCCGCCCTTATCCGGGTTGCGCCCGGGATCTTTCCGCGTCAGTTTGCAGGACAATTTGCTGGGGCAGTTTAATTCCCTTTTCAGGAATCTGGGCTGGAGTCTTGTGGCACCGGTTTTCTTTCTATCGCTGCTGCATTTGTTCAAGCACAAAGTGCGGGCGGATCTGCGATGGTGTATTTTATTGATGTGGCTGGGATTAGCCGGAGGGTTGTTGATTTTTTCACCGGGGGAATCGGCTGTCAGTGCCAATCAGCTTCAGGTCCTTTTCCTGCCGATCATGATTTTTTATGGCCTTGCGATGCTGTTTGTGCTCTGGGCGAGGTTGCCGATAGATTACCCGCTAATCCGGGGCGCATTCATTGCGATGTTGTTTTTACTTTCCGCGATTCCGATGGTGATCCAGCTGCTTCCCGGCGGGAAGCGTGCATTCCAATGGCCCCCGTATGTTCCGCCGTTCATTGCCGTGTTGGAGCAGTGGTATGAACCCCGTGAAATCATTGCCTCGGACATGCCATGGGCCGTGGGCTGGTATGCGAACCGGAAATCGCTCTGGCTCCCGTTAACGCCTGCCGCTTTGGTACGGGCACATGATTACAACGAATTGGGCGGCCCGATCTCAGGATTGTATCTCACACCAGTGACCGGGCATCTCAAGTTTTTTTCCGAGATTGTGCGCGGCGAATACAGCGAATGGGCATCTTTTATCCTGCGGAGCCCGAACTTGCAGGGTTTCCCCATGCAGGTGGCCACTGCGCTGCCGATGGACAACGAATGCATCATCTTCAGCGATCGTGCCCGCTGGAGCGCGGAGGAACTCACAATCGGTGAGGAAGAGGAAAAAGCCGAAGGTGCCACAGATGGCGCTGCTGCGGAGGAACCGGCGGCACCCGCGGCACCCGCGACGGAATGATGATCACTGGCGCACACGATTCTGAGGTGCCGGGGTCGCGCAAGATTCTTTGGCTGGGCATTGTCCTGCAGGTTTTCACCCTTGCGGGGTTCACCATCTCGCTGCTCCTTGTTCTTCAGCTGATGAACGCGCTTGCTGCGAATCCGGCGTACTTGGAGAATACGCACCCACCCGAGATTTTTGCGAGGATGACTCTCCCGCTCATGGTGGGCGGCACGCTTGGGCTTGTGGGGCTGGGACTCATCACCCTTGCCATTACAAAATTGCGCGTGAGATCGCCATGGCTCTTTTGGTTTCTCATGATTTACGGCGGGGTGCTTCTGATCACCTCACCATTCGGCATCATCTTCGGGCCCGTTTTTTTAACGCTGGCGCTCAAACATAAGGAAAGCCATCTCAACGCAACCCGTCGAAACGCCTGATAACAGGCGTGAGTTAGAAACGCCGGCTAATTTTTTGATGCGTTTTTGTGACCGTCCTTGCCTGCCTTTGGAGCCAGCACCCGGAGCGGCGTGTGGTTAAAAGTAAACTCGAAGGGCAGGTGACCAATCACTTCGCCGTCCACTTCGACAGGCACATCATCGGCGCTCTCGATGTGAACCGTGGATGACTGAAAGTAGTCCACGTCTTTCATCTTTGCGTGGGTTCCCATCACCACGCCTTGCAGGTAACGAATAATGTCCATGTAACCAAGATTCTTAAAAATCAACACATCGAGGAGTTGGTCATCGATTTTAGCATTGTTAAAAAGAACAAACGGACCTCCATAAAAACGACCGTTGCCGATGAGGACAAATGAGCCTGAGCGCTTGATCCCGTCACTGCCCGTGACAAAAATTTTCGGCGGCTTCCGGGCGGCGATCTGTGTGGCCGTCATGAGATAACTCAGCGGGCCGAAATTTTTGCGAAATGTCAGGTCGGTTTCGATCACGATCTGTGCGTCGAGGCCGATCCCCGCGAGTTGGATGAAAAAGAGATCGTTGGCTTTGGGCAGGTCGATGATGCGCACGTGCCCATCCTCAATGATTTTCCACGCCTTGGGTAATGAATTGCCGGGAATGCCGAGTTCGGAAGCGAAGACATTCATGGTGCCCACAGGCAGGATTCCCAACTGCACATCGGAGCCTTCCAGGCCATTGACCACCTGATTAATAGTGCCGTCGCCCCCCGCCGCAACGACCGTGCGATAACCCTGATCGACCGCACGCTCCGCCAGGGCCTCCGCATCGCCAGGGCCTTTTGTTGATTTCAGCACAATGCGCGGCGAGAGCGCCCGAATGCGATCCACTACACGCAATGCCTTCTCCCCCTTGGCCGCAGGGTTGAAAATGACCAGGATTTGTTCCATGTCCATCAGATTAACTCACCGTTGCGGGTGTGAGTGCT
>JBGTCP010000432.1:0-2191 GCA_041748815.1 Chthoniobacterales bacterium | reverse complement strand
TTCACACGACCGAGAGATTCATGACCGAGCACAAAAAAGTCTGAGCCCTCCGGCGGGCGACCACCCAGGAAATGAGCGAGTTCCCGGTCAGTGCCGCAAATTCCGCCCTCCAATGTTTCAATCAACACATCGCCTGGCTTTTGCAAAGCAGGAGTTTCGATTTCCTGCCATACGATTTGTTTCTTTTGTGGATAGACGCAGATGCCCTTCATAGTCGTAGAGTGTTGAAACAATGCACTCTTGAGATAGCACGCGATTTTGCAGAAGTAAACCACCAGCCCCGAATAGCAGCCCAACCGAGACGCCCGTCAGGTGGATTGCAGGAACTCCGACGACACTTTCACCAAGGTCCTGAACAAATACGGGAGCGTCCAAAAACAATTCGACGATTGATTTCGCAGCGAATGCCACAAGTGCAAGAATGGAAAAGCAGTGTTGATAGCTGGATCTTGCATCATTCCAGATGGCTAATGCCGCGAGGCCAAACAGAGCGGAGTCCAATCCGGAAAGCCCCCGGTATTCATCGATAGCGGGCGTGAGAGCAAAAGCGCTCCAGGCCAGGAATGGCAAACCGGCAATTAAAAGTAGCGCATAGATTTTCCGGGAGCGAAGCTCTACCCAAGCACCAAGCACAACGAATACCACCAAGTCCCAAAACAAATGGCCGCTGGACCAATGGCAGAAATGCGATGTCCAATGCTGCCAGATCGCCCCGTCCCGGCTGAGTGTGAGTGCATCGGCCAAACCAGGAATTGCCGCGATGATTACCGTCACTGCAGACAGTAAAAATGTGAGATACGGAATACGCATAATGAGAAACGCTCCGGCAGGGATTGGACCTGTCGGAGCATTGGGGTTGAGTTTATTCCTTTCGTTTACCAAGACGGTTGAATGCAGCACCCGCGATCAGGATGAGCAGGAAGGCTGCTGCCACTGGATCGATTGCACCACCACCACCGACACTTGGGCGGCTTCTTTGAAACATCGGACTGCTTTGATCGGCGGAGGGTTGGATGGCAGGCTGTGTGGCGCGTTGGCTTTTGGCGATCTGCTCAGCGCGTGAGCGCTCGCGGTTGCGGCGGTCGATTCCGCGCTCCTCAAATGCCTCGTCGGTCAGAACGATCATCGAAGTTTCATCCGTGACGATTTGGTAAGCCACACCGAGATCCTCAACTGCCTTCGATGCCTCGGCGCCCGGTAGGTCCCCACGGTTTTTCTGCGCTTCAATGCGCTCGATCTGATCCAGCGCCCAGAGCCGCTCAAGCTCCGGATGTGACGTATCGTCGTCAGGGAATTGGAAGCGGGTGCTGTAGGTTTTATCCTCACCCGTCAGGCGGGCATCCAGTGTAACAGTGGCTTCGCCACCTTTTTCATAGCGACCGAACACGACGAGTTGCTGACCACGATACACCTTGCCCAGGAGTTCGTCAGAGGCATCGAAAGTTTTGACTCCGCGAATTTTTAACGATGCATCATGGAGGCATTCGTGGGTGATTTTGCTTTTCGCAAGCAAGAGCTGACCGACGATGTCATCGGCATTTGAAACCGATGAGTAGAATCCACCGCTCGCATCACAAATGGTCTTCATGAGCGGCCAGTTCGAGCTGTTGCCCAGCAGGAATCCGAAAATGCGCACGTCGTGTTGCTTCGAGAGTTTTGCAAACGCCGGAGCATCGATCACGCCGGTATTGGTTACACCATCGGTCACCAGCACGATGCTTGTTGCACGGTCATTGTCGAGATCCCGGAATGCCAGACTCAAGCCATCATAGATATTGGTGCTGCCATTCGTGTTGAGTGATTTCACAGTCTCACTCCAGCGTGCAACATTCTCCGGCGTGGTGGTCTGCCATCCGGATGTCAGCTCGCGTGCATTGCTCTCAAAGGTTACAATGCGGAAACGATCCTCCCCGCTGAGCTTGCCCAGCGTCTGGGAAATGCCATTTGCCAGTGTGTGAATTTTTCCCGCCATGCTGCCGGAAACATCCAGCACGAAGACCGTGTCGGAGCCATTGGTGATCGGCTGCAGATCGATGCCGGGATTCACCACCATCATGAAGGTGCCAGGTGTGGCCTCATCTTTTTTGTAGGTGAGCAAATCGATGCGCCCCGGCAGATCCTCTTCGAGGCGGTAGTAGAATACAAAGTCCCGATCCAAGCTGGCGTCGGTGAGGGCGACTTCCACTTTGTG
>JBGTCP010000431.1:0-9746 GCA_041748815.1 Chthoniobacterales bacterium | reverse complement strand
CCACATCATGTATGGAACTATTCTGCCATTTTGTTTTCTGAATTGCGATGACTTCTGAAAGATTTGCGTCAAAGAATTCCCCGAGTTCTTGCTCGAAGGCATGCACTGATGCTCGTAATTGGGGCGTCACATGCGGGCTGGACGGATCCTCGATATTGCAGGCATCGGAGCTGATATGCAGGAGGGCGAACGCACATGCCAGTTCGAATTTTGCGGAGTTCTGCGGCCTTTTGTTCTTATGTAGTGCTTTCAGAGTATCCCGCATGGGCTCCCATTTTCCACGCCATTGACTGTGGGAACAAAGCAGCTCCAGACAAGAGTGGATGGGCAGTGGAACGTTACACATGAATTTGCGCTGAGCGATGATCGCAGATTTGATCTGTGCCCGGAGGCCCTTGTCTGCCAAGCTTTTGGCAAGGGTGACCGGAATTTTGTCAGCCTCGAACTTGATAGCATCTTCCGCGGGTGGCTCCTCAGAAAACAGAGTATTTTGTATCTCTGATTGTGGATGAAGAATGTGCGTGATTTCTTCAATCTCCAACAGTGGCTTCTGTCTTCTCATTCTCGCTATCGCGTGGCCAACGACTTTCAGCACCGCCCCATGTTTTTCGAGAAGATCAATGAGCTTGGCACGTTCAGTGATTGCACCTGCCATTTCACCCCGGGTAGTTGCGAGGCTTCCCCCTGCATTCATACGGTCCAGCATGAGTCCAAGGGTGGGAAAGCAACCCTCCCCGAGTTCAATAATCTCTCGCTGGAGCATCCAAAAGGGGAGCTGCCTTCGGAGATCATCTCGGTATGTGATTCGCTCCTTGCCCAAGCCCTGGAGTTGTTCGCGGAGACCTGTGTCAGCCAAAATTTGGACATCGGGCTCCAACAGTATATCCGTTACGACCTGGACAGTGTCGTCTCCCAACCATGCGCTTGTCTCCAGCCAGTTGGCGAATTGCACAATCCGGCAACGGTCCATCGATAAGGGAGAGGCAAAGACCAGCGTTTCTAAACCCTCCTCTGATCCCTGATTGAGATACGACCGAGTTGGTGCACCAGGCTTTTCATCCGCTTTTGGCTCTACAGAATCTGTTGAATCCTCAGCTGTCTTTGGCTCTGCCTGTAATTTTGATCCTTCGGGTTCTTCGGGTGCCAGCTGTATCCTTTCGGTGGAGCGGAAAGCTATGAGTAGAGCTCCGTTTTTGCCCACGTGCACTGCGGCCAGATCGATAAAAACAATCCTGCTTAGAGCTGAGGGAATTTTCGCTGCCGTTTTTCCCCGGATGATGCCCTTGTCTTTGATTTCAGCTGCAATGCGCTTGCGAGACGTGCCCAACTCCTTGGCGATATCACCCTTCGAATGGCCGCTCTCATACATGGTACGAATTTTTGCCGATTGATTTTCAGAAAATACTCCCGGAGGGCGTCCCACTCCTTGAGGACCCTCCACTGCCGCAGCAACAGGCGGGTGGGCATTTGACACCGGAGGGCTATAGGCCTTTCTCAAGGCGTCGCGGATAACCGGATTATCTCTGAGATTGTAATCGCCGTCTAATTCCTTTTCGAGCCGCTCAGGATTATCAGGACGCTTCATAAGATATGGGTACAGCGTGAGAGATGCGAATCTCATACTGCAATGCAGTTACAGAATGAGGCTGAGCAAAGTAATTTCGACTCATTTTGTGCAAATCGACTTCTCGTTGTTATGAAGCATACAGATTATATCTCACGCAACGGGCTCGCACTTCGGTGGAGCGTGCATCCTACTACCGCAGCTCGAACCATGGTAGCTCACGGGTTTCCGGGGAGCAAGTTGAATTCCAAGGCCGGATCGTGTCGGCGGTGGCGATTGGCGGAAGTGGAGCAGGTGGAACTCTACATGGGCGATCACGGAAAGGAGGGCTACGGCTATGCCTCGCACTAAACAATATCCGAGAGTCGAAGTTTGCTCTGAGGTAAAGGCTTCCATCACAGCCGCAGCTAAGCATATTAGCGGATTCCTCGGGCAGCGAGTGACTGAACCACGCGTGCTTGCAAAACTGATCAGGCGTGGCATCGAGGCTTTGTGCTATCGGCTTGAGAACGTTGATCTAAATTGCTGGTTTGATGTCGAAGCGCGTCTCTTGGTCAAGGAAGTCGATGAGCCGATTTCTGTGGATGATTACAAGAAATCCTTGCCATCCAGTGCGAATAGCGCACCTGCGCAAACTTGCCCACAGCACCGCCAAATCGATTCCCGAGTATCTATATCGCCTGAGACTTTAAGTCTTTTGAAAATAGCTATTGGGCGGGTTCGCCGATCCGGAAAGACTGAGTTCACGCAGTCGGAATGCATTAACTTGCTGGCGCAGAAATTTCTGAAGGCAATTGTTTGCGAGTTCAAAGACCCTAACATTTTCACGGTCTTTGTCGTTCAGTTCAAAGACAAATTTGGGAAATCCGTTCCCTTGGACGATACTTATCCCGGAAATGATTTGCCTCCGTTTAAGAAATGGATAGAGATAGACCCCGCGAGCGATGGAGGGGATGTGTCCTCCAAAAAGCGATCCACTTCTGCTTTGCTTTCAACCACCAAGGCTCGCCCCAAGGCGAAGGCCCGATACAAGTCAGAAACTCAATCTGGCGCTAAAACGCCTCACTGCGCGAGCACGAGGCCCACTAGGGAGGCGATACAAAAGTCAGCGGCCTTTGCAAAGAAGCCCGTCAAGACCAAAAATACACGAAAAGAACTCCCTGGCCAAGGCAGTCTCCCACTCACCTGGGCATCAGATCATACCGAAGCATACTAACCGCAACCAATCCGCCAAATGCACATTCAATGGGATGACTTATTTTCCGGGGTAGCCAAATTTTGGGGGCTGCCACCGGAGTACCTATCGGACCCACACGGATGGCCTCGCGTCGCCCTCACCACCTGGCTGCTAGATCCCTATTCGGAGCTTGGGAACCAATGCAAGCAAGCCTTTGAGGATGCTATGAATCATGACCCGTACTGGATTGCCAGGCAGCCATATACCACTCGAAATCCGATGGGTGCGGTCATCGCTGAGTTGCCAGTCTATCTGCCAACAGCCCCGGACAACCTACCAGATGAAGATCTCAGAGAGGTCACGCAGTTCTGGCTGGCTGACCAGAAGGCTCAGGCCTTAAGATTATGCAGAAAGCAGTGCAACCGGGTTTTGCTGCGACATGGATTTTCCCTCACTAGAAATGCCTACAGCTTCATGAATAAAGTGGAGTATGTTCCGGGAGCGATCGTTGATCAATGGGTATCCCATCATCTTCGTAAAATTCGTTTCATCTACTACACTAAAGTCGAAAATATTGAACGAGATCTTAAAAATTGGGCTTCGATGGTGGAGCGTCTCCCGAAATCAAAAGACTGGTTACCTGCAAACTTAACTTTTGGGCCTCCGAGGGGAGTGCAGCGGAAACAAACTCTGTACCAAAAGCAAGCCAACCGGCATGGTGTAAAGAATGCGGCTCCGCAAAAGAGTCAGCCTCGCGGGAAGAGTGGGATGAAGAATTCCAGCTTGGACGATGATCTCAAGAGCGCGTTGGCGGAGGTCCAAACTGCCGGGAAAATAGAATACGGCAAGAGTAGGAATTTCAGCGGCCGACGCGATCAACTATTGTGTGCAACACCTCAAAAAGGAGGCCTGAGCCGTAGCGAGATAGAGCTTATCGTGATCAACGCCACCAATCGATTGCGCCACAACGAGCAGAAGGATCTAAAAAGCGCCGCATCCATGGTTATAATCTCTTGCCTCTTTGTGCGGTTGGAAGCTATCCCCGCACTCACGCAAAATGGGGCTTTCGTCAGCTGCTCGACTACCAAGCCGCAATCGGAAGGCAAAGCGATGGCTGATCTCCTTGAACCCTCTGGAGATACACTGTATCGACCCGCGCCGCCTATCGTCCTGGAAGCGCTGAGGCAGTTGCGGGATTCCAGAGCTTCGAAGGACGAAATTAATGCCTACCTGCGGACAGTGACGCCACGAGCAACGATTGCCCGAGTGTATAAAGCACTACGCTGTCTGTGCCCGGTCGTCTGGAATTTCGCACCGGTGTTGTCCGACGCGGGACTGGATTCTCATCGTAAGCAATTTTCAACGCAGCGGTCCTATCTTCGCATCGACGCAAGAATATGGCAAACTGCCAGGGAGTGGATCCAGATGTTTGAGCCAAGTTACGTTATGCCCGATACTATCCCCGCCCCGTGCGGTTCCAGGGTGGTGCCCAAGTTGGAGCATGTCCAGACACTGGTGCGTATTTTTCGAGACAACTACAAAGACTTCAAGAATGGGTGCGTGCCCGATCTGAAGGATCTCAACGGGCTCACAGCGATTTTGCTCCTGCTTTGGCAGTTAATGGCGGGAGCCAGAAACGTGCCCACCGAACTCCCAGGCTATCTGCTGGACGGCGGAGGCTGCATCGGCGTGGCAAAAGATAATATTATCTCCCTCTACAATTGGCCAGAAGTGCTAAATGAGCCCCTTGAGCAGCTCTTTGATGTGCAATATGAAGTGCTGAGAAGGCATCCCGATTGGAAAGTCCCAATGACAAAATGGACCCCCCGATTGGATTTCATTTCTCTGGACCGGACAAAAAATCAACTCGATTACAGTGGCACGGGGCCTCAAGAAATACGGAATGCATTGTCCGCCTTCCCACCCACCCGTCATCTCTCAAAAGTATACAAGTTCGCGCTGAGGCATTTTTCGATGAACGAGCTCTACGCATCCAATCAGTTTGCGGCGGCAGACATCGAGAGCTTTCACCACCGCCATGCCGTTGCAACTAGCAGCCTCGGGCGTGATTCGATGGAGGACCCCCGTATGCCTGTCATGCGGGAGCGGATGCAGCGATATCTTTGGAGGCTTATCTCATGATACCTGTTGACATCAAACGGCACAAATGGCCTGGCACCTGCACCCCGGAACGGTTGGCAGTCGGCCTTAGGATTGTGAAAATTATGGAGGGAATCACAATTCCAGATGATTCTCCCCTCAGTATTGTAGTCCAAATTCGCCCTTGGGCCGAAAATCTCTACAAGGGTCTGCGGATGATGAAGGTGAAAGACTACGACCTTGACGAAAATTTTCTTTTTGTGCCCTCACCAATGCGTCGGCACAAAAATCAGAAGCACTTGGACAGACAGACACGGATTAAAATTCCGCGTCCATCCAAAATCAACCCTCTCGCTCTCAAGCGTTTCCTGAAGGCCAGTGACGAGCATTTGATCAGAGAGTTGGCACGTTTAGCTGGCGAAGCTGAGGGAACCATCCTGGACATGACTCATGGTCAGCTCTTTGAAGCTCTAGAGGCAGTCGATGTCGTGTCCGGATTCCCGCCGTGCCTAATGACCCTGGTCAACTTTATCACCGATTTTGCTCAACCCGAAGGAACCAGCATTACTGGCAATCGGCGAAGCAAGGCTCCCAAATCAGAACATCCAGGGTACGCCCAATGGAGGAAAGCAGTGGCTAAGAAAGAGAAACCGGGTGACCTAAAGTATGCCTCGCTTGATGATAAGGCACTGGTTGAAATAGGGCGATTCTTTGCGGAAGATTACCTTGCAAATCCGGATCAATACCGGAAAACATTCAGCAAGGAACTTGGCCTTGCTGCTCCCGCTCGCGCAAAATCTACCAAATGGGACAGTGATAAGGCACTGCTGCAAATACTTCCCTCCGCTTTCAGGGTGTTTACAACAGGCGACATTACCGGCGTGGACATGGATGGTCTGCTTCAACATGCACTTCTCATAATTTGGTCCAGCGATGTGGTCGATCCGCGTCCTGACTTCGAACTACTGGTACGACAGCCGAGGGATAAGTATGCCGCGGAGCGCAAAATACCCACTCCTGGGGCGATCCGAATGCAGTTCGGCCTCCACTCGACCTATCCCGAACTGCCCACCTCCCTTCAGGGTGAATGGTTGCCATGTGCCGCAAGGGTACTCGCTATCATCCTTGTAGAGGGCTGGCAGCGCCATTGCAGTCTCCTTCATCTGGAACTCCAACATATTATTCCGGCCCCCTCACTTGGGGTATACATCAAGCAATCGAAAACTGGTTATGTGGATACTGTGCTGCCAGCGTGGGCTCTTCTCCCGCCGGAGGATCTGGAATATCTGCGCCAATTCCAGCAAATAGCACTGGCCGTGGGTTACCCGCCTGCCACTCGACTCTTCGAGCTCGCTGGGATTGATTTGGAGCAAAAATATGCCCAAATTTATAAATCATTTCGCGATAGGGTGGCCTCACAATCAAACACCCCGATTACCAGCACACATATTGCCCGTGCCACCGGTCTCAGTTGGGCCCCCATCCGCGCGTTGCTCAGCCACTATCCTGAGTTGCTCAATAGCAGGCATCTCGACGAGGTGCGTGATCATTATTGGTTCAGCCCACAAGGACTTGACGGGATGCGAGCTCTGGTCCCTGGGGAGTCCTCACACAGTGCTGAGGTCTTTCGTAGAATCGCCTGCTGGGCGACCCCTACGGAACTGTTCCTGAGCTACTGCCGTACTTGGCCTTTGCTAATAGCGCTTCACCAGGAGCGTCTTGGACTGAATCCATGAGCCGATCCGATATTTCTACTCCTTGTTTCGTCCGTCTGCATGCAGGAGATTTGAGATTCGTGCTCCGTCATGGCAAAAGTGCTCTGAGGGTGGCTTGGGCAATCCCGGCTTCTCGGAGGTGATGTGCGACTTTGGCGGCTTGCGCACAGAGCTTGGGATCGCTCGGGCGCAACAGGTCTGCCAGCACCTCGAAGGCATCGGCCATCTGCGCGGCTGCGCCGAAAAAACTTCCCTGCTCGGACACCAGTCGGACCGCCAGGGACAACGCTATAGTGCGATCGTTTGCTGCTGAATCTCTCGATGCAGCTTGTAATTCTTCGAGAATTACAACATCGGTGATCTGGGTATTTGTGGGCGTAGGGCGCTTTGCATTGTTCATGAACGAAGATACCGATGAACCTCTTTGCGAAGTCCGGCCAGCATCTCCCACTGTCGAGATAGGGATAGCGTCAAACGAGGTTAAACGCAGCCGCCATCGCCTCATCTTCGATGACCTCAATCATAGATTCGTTGACCTTTCCACGTTGAACCTCGACCACGATGCAATCCTCGCCGAACCACCCGACGTGAGGTCCATGTTGCTTGCCGGCTATAAATTCCCCGGGAGAGACCTCGCCGCTGGCTGTATCAACGAAAAAGTCGATCTGCCCGGCTCGTCTGAAGGACTGGTACTCGGGATCATTGCGAAATGTGGCGGCGATATTTTTTGCAATCACACCGGCCAGGCAGTCTGGACGATTTTCGTTAGCTCGGCGAATTTCCTGCTCGACAGCGGCTATTTCAGCTGGGGTGAGTTCGTCCTGGGTAGCATCGAGCAATTTGGTGACCTTGCTCTCGGAGGCATCTCCCAGGACTAGATCCCCCTCGTCGTAGTGTTTGATCGCATCTCGAGCGATTTCACGCAGGGAATCGACCGCACTCGGTTGAGTGGTAGATTTCTCCTGATAACTGTTTTTTGTGTCGTTGGATTTCATTTTATTGGGATTTCTTTTACTCATAGACCCTCAGATAAACGTGAGCCTCTTCCGCGTCAATTTTTCAAGAAATGAGTGACATTTTGTGAAGAAAATCGCCCCGGAGATGGGGCAGGTTGATCATCCTGCACCTCACCTGTCTTTCGGTTTCTTGAATGGCATCAGGGTGGGACATAGAATTGGACACAGTCGGGGTCGGCAATTCGATCACAGGTTGCGAAATCTTTTGAGCAGCCACTGCGCTGCTGAATGTTTTGCGGTTCACTCCGAGTTCATGCGCAACATCTTCCTGCGTGCAATCAAGGTATCAATGCGGGCACTGCTGCTTCTAAAACATGGATATATTTCGCTGAGTGACACAGAGAGACATTTTCAGCGGGCTTAGTCATTCCCTGGATTCGCACTTTAAAGTTAATCTATCCCTCTCCAAGGTCAGCTCTTATGTATTCTCAGAGAGCAATTGGAGTGATACGGGGGCTAACCTTTGACCAGCTTGCAGAGCAGATTGATCAACTTCATTTCCTCAAGAGATACCGCCTCAGCGCCAGCGATGCGAGGATCGGCTACTACAATGGCCAGGCATTGTGCCCTCGAAATGGCCACGTTGATCCGGTTGCGATCAAGAATGAATGCCAATCCACGTGAGCCATAATCGCCGAAGCTGGAGCACAAGGAAAGAATGCAGACCGGAGCCTCCTGCCCTTGAAACTTATCCACGCTACCAACTCGGGCTCCGTCCGGAAGCTCTGCTTGGAGTGCCCGTACTTGTGCATTGTACGGAGCGATGAACAGAAAATCCTCCAATGCCAGTGGTCTCACTACGCCCGCTTTATCCGTATATTCCCGCCCGAGAAGCTCGTCATAGATAGCTGTGACTCGCTCTACCTCCTCATCACTCTGCTGAACATTTCCATCGTGCTCCAGTCCGCTGAAAACGATCCCGGACGATCGTCCAACGAGTGTGTGACCAACTGGTGGCACGGCGATGCTCTGGCGCGAGCAGTCGGGATGCGATCTCAGGCCTCCCTGATAAATACTGCCTGAAATGAACGAGCACACATCGGGATGCATTCTGCGGGATTCGTTGAGGAAGATTCCGTAATCGGAGGGCACGACTGCATGAAACGCCGGAGCATCCGGCTTGCTCTGCGCTGGATCCATCAGCGCGTATTGTAAAGCGGAGAGTCCCGCATTCCCAGGATGCGATCCTTGAATAGGTTGTTCAAGCTGCATTTGATCGCCAAGCAGGATCAGATTGGCTGTGCATCGTGCCATAGCAGTTGCATTTGCCAACGAGACTTGACCGGCCTCATCTATGAAAAGATAATCAAGGGCATCCGTCCATTCAGGCCGTGTAAAGAGCCATGCGGTTCCTCCTACGACCCCGCCATTGAAAGCGCTGCGGGCATCTGCGGTTGTCTGCACATGCCGCAAGCCAGTGAGGAAAGTAATCTTCTCTCCTCCTACTTTGATCCCTTGGAATGGGGCATCGTTTTCGACTGCTGCCGCATGGCAGGCGGAAAGGAGGTTAATGACGGCTTTGTGGCTGTTACTTGATATGCCAACCTTTTTTCCTGCTGCCAGCAAATGATGGATCATCCTAGAGGCGGTAAACGTTTTGCCAGTTCCTGGGGGGCCTTGAATGACTAAACAACCGCCCTTCATTTCGGCGGCCACCCGGATAGCGGCCTCAGTGGAAGTTTCCGATGGACGTTGCAGCCGAGCAGAGGGAGGGGTCCGCTCAAGCAGTGCCTTGATTGAACGGGGCAGTTTGCCGCGGAGGTGGCTGCCAGCGACTTCGCTCAGCGCTGCTTGGATACATGCGGCAGAGATAAACTCCACTGGTATCAGCGAACCATGAGCCGGAAACTCGCCATTCAATTTTTCATCTAATGTTTTCTTACCAACCTTGAGGCAAAGTTTCCCTTTTTGGATGTCCAGCTCGACAATGCTGAGCGTAACACCCAGTTCAAAACTGAACATTACTTTATCACCAGAAGCCAACTTGCACTCCTGGAGTGGATCAAAACGGTAATGTTGGAGGAATGATTTTTTATCCGGAGACGGTGATCCCTCGGCTTTGATTCCTTCAATGCAGCCCGGATCATCACGCAGTGCATCGGGGGTTGCCTCGGCCCGCTCGAACATGCGCCACCAGATTGGTTTTTCTTCCCTTCGGTGGAAATCGATCAGGT
>JBGTCP010000430.1:0-1828 GCA_041748815.1 Chthoniobacterales bacterium | reverse complement strand
TCAGTATCCATCATAGCCTCCGCGAGGGATTGGAAAAATACGGGCCGGCTGCCGGAGGTGATGACCAGTGTGAGAGTATCGATTTCGCGATAAAATGTGAGCGAATTTTCCGCAAAGGCGATGCACCGGTAGCCGATGGTGAATGCCGCAGCCTCCTCAATGGCAAGGCCGGGCGGGACGGATTCGGTGAGGAAAGTGGCCACTGCGAGCGTGCGACCATCCTGCCCGGGAATGGTGTCCAGGAGCGAAAGCGGCTCCGCGGCATCGGGCGTGGTCAGGGTGAATTTTTCAGCTTTCAATGCCATCATGTCCGGTACCAGCGAAACATCGTCGGTGGGCAGGACGGCTGAGAGACACAGGAAATGCCGCGTCGGCAAAGCGATGGTGGCACCTGCTTTTGCTTCAAACTCCGTGGGCTCCGCATATGTCCTTGCGACTGCAGTTCCGTCAGGAAGCGGCCAGCTCTCCCATTGGGTGGAGCCGGGGAATAAAAATTGTGGAGCGGAGTCAGGCATGCCGTTTTTCAGGATGGGATGACGGTAATAAACGGTTTGGAGCGGCAGTTGTCATGGAGAAATTGCAATTTCCCCGGTGAGTGGATCTTCTTCGGGAAGTTCCAGCGGACGCGGGGGAGTGAGTCGGAACTCCGCCGGATATTGCACGGTGAGGGGATTGTAAATGAGCTGGGTGACGACTTGAGCGGCTTGGAACAGGGCCACTTCCAAGGCCGGGTCGTTTCCGAATTCGTGCTGGAGTTGTTGGATGATTGAAATGGCTTCGATGTTGCCGGTGGACGCGAGAGATTGCGCAGCGGAGATCCGCAGGGTGGGGTCGAGGTTGTGTTTGCGAATCCATCGTGGCAGCATTTCCATCGCCACCTCGGGGTAATGTCTCGCAATGCCATAAAGCGCATAATGCCGGGTCGCGCGTGGCCCAT
The DNA here is from genome assembly GCA_041748815.1 of Chthoniobacterales bacterium. Classification (GTDB taxonomy): domain Bacteria; phylum Verrucomicrobiota; class Verrucomicrobiia; order Chthoniobacterales; family CAKUMP01; genus JBGTCP01. Next base: position 891 of record JBGTCP010000430.1, on the reverse strand, counting down.
TGATCAAATATTCTTCCCAGAAGGCCCATTCAGCACCGGGTGGGATTTCGAAATATTTACATGCCGGCGCATAACCCATCGGGTCAATCATTGCCTCGATCTGAAGTTGTGGATCGACGGTGAGTGCCAGCCTGTCCATGGGATAGCCCATGTCTTTAAGCGCCTGGAGAGCAAGGATGATATAACGCACATCGACGTGAAACATGTTATTCTCGACCGTGGCTGCACTGCGGCCGGATGCCATTTCAAATTTTGCAAAAGCACTCAGTGGCAGATTTTCCGTCAGCGCGAGCACCGCAGTCTGAATGGCAGGAACCGGCATTTCCAGATGCCGGTCGAGGAATGGAAAGAATGCTGCAAGCTGCGAAATCGAGCCGCCCGTGAACACAAAACTGTGTTCCCCCAGGACGTTCGCGGAGCGCGTGGCAGCGGTGACCAGCATCGCGTCTGATTGCAGGCCGCCCGCGATTTGTTGAAAATGCTCGCGCACCAAAACCACTTGGTTGAGCCCGGATTCAAACACAAGACCTGCGGGGTAATAAATTTCAAGGTTTTCACCACTTTGGTTGTGCACTTGCGCATTCAGCACATCCCGACCATTGCCTGTGAAGTTCACATTGATCAGCCCTTCCTGGACAGCGTCCTGAATGAGGAGCAACCGGGGCTCGGCTGGCGCGGGAAGCGGTTGCACCTCGATGGTCTCACTAAATGTGTGTTGCGCCGGGATTTGATCGCCACACGCTGCCAGCATCAGCGCGACAAGACACGATGCTGCGGAAAGCAAGATTGGACGATATGTGCCGGTTGTCATCATGTGCAAATTCACTGCCACAGTATCATACGGCGGGACAATGCGGAGGGAATTTTTTATGAGAAAACGGGAAGAATTAT
>JBGTCP010000429.1:0-1967 GCA_041748815.1 Chthoniobacterales bacterium | reverse complement strand
AAATGCACTTGGAGTTTTGCCATCGCGCGCGGCGAGTCCGGCAGGTACATGAAGGGCTCGTCCATATCGTTTTCGCCGAGGTCGAAACGTTCGCTGAGGACGAGGCGGGCTTGGTTGAGCGCGCTGAGCCATGCATCGAAGTGGTCGGGATGGATTTCAAAAACTTCGGGTGGCTCGGATGTCACGGTCCCGAGTGCGGCGAGATCGTCGCGGACGACGTCGTTGACATACTCAAAATGGCTTTCGAGATCGGGGACCACATATTCTTCCCAGTCCGAGCATGCATCCGGGTCGTCGGTGGGGCGGGGGAAGAGGCGGCGCATGGCGGCATCGTGGCCGTCCGGGCTGGCGGCCATCGGGATGAGGCGCAATAGCTCTGCGAGAAACTCATCGAGGTCGGTGAGTTGCACGGCACCGGCTTTGGAAGTCTGGAACTGCATGATTATTTACCGCCAGGCTGACGTTGGAGAGTGGCGTGAAGCAGGAAGGTGTGGAGCTGCTGGACGTAATGCTCAGCCTTTTCGCGGCTGCCGGTCCACACGATGGATTTCCCTTTTTCGTGCACTTCCATCATGTGCTTGCGGGCTTTTGCTTTGCTGAATCCGAAGACGCGCTCGAAGACCATTGTGACGTAGCTCATGAGATTCACTGGATCATTATGAACAACCACGCTCCACGGTTCCTCTGTCTCCAGGGCGGTCACTGGCTTTTCGGCGACGGCGGGGTTTTCCATTGCCAGGAATGGGATGGAGTTGTTCAGGGCGGGCATTAATTGGAGACGACACGCAGCCGCGGCGTCTCTGTGTGCGTGCTGCGCTCGTGGCTGATTTTTTCAAAGACGCCAGCCATATCCGGCAGGCTGGTGGTGGCGAGTTGTGTCTGGTTGCCGCAGTGCCATTCTTTGTAAAGGTAGGCTGCGACAGCATGCGCGGGTGCAATCCCGAAAAGTGCGCAGCGTGCGGCAAGCACTGTGGCGTAGTTGGGTGAGTAGGCCCCGCCGTCCAGCTTTTGACGCATCCTTGCCAGGACCCGTGCGCCGCTCGGAACAGTAAAGCCGAGCAACAGCTTGCGTCCTGCTTGCATGCTTGTGGTGCGGAGCGGGCCTGCCATTTCACGGCTGAGGAGAAGGTCGCGTTTGATCAAATCATGCGCGTGGTCGGCGGCGGCATAGTCCAGGCAATCAAGAAGCGCCGGGCCTACGTGGGTGTAGAAAACATGATCGAGCCAATTTTCCCATGCCGGGTCGGGATGCAGATTGAGCGGCGCAAAAGTCAGGACCTGCCGGGTTTCGAATGCCGGGTCGCAGAATCTCAGCACGCGAAAAATCTCTTCGATGCTGGAATTGTTTGTCCAGGACTGATTGGCAGCGGATGACATGGAGGGAGGTTACCATAAGTGCGGGTTTTGACAAACCTTGCGGTCGCGGAAATTAAGATTTTTTGCCTGAAATTACGATCTTGCATCTGACGGGCTATTGATTAGCATTTTCCACCTATGCCAGATCCAAAACCAAAAAAAGCCAATGCTGCCTTCATGAAGCCCGTCCAACCGGACGACAAGCTTGCCGCCGTCGTAGGTAGTGACCCTCTCCCCAGATCGGAACTTACCAAAAAATTGTGGGACTACATTAAGAAGAACGGCCTTCAGGACCAGAAGAACAAACGCAACATCAATGCCGACGCAGCATTGAAGGCGGTGTTCGACGGTAAAGAGCAGGTCACCATGTTTGAGATGACCAAGCTCGTCTCGAATCATATTGTCAAGTAAGCCGGGTCGCGGCCCCAACGGCTCGCGCTAACAACCGCCACAGAAAGCAGCTATTGTGGGCGCAGTGCGAAGGAAATTCGCACTGCGCTTTCTTTTTGCGTCACTATACACCGGATCTCACGGCAATGTAGTCGGCGGGGACACCCGCGGAGCGCGTGTTGTGTGTCTTCTGTGGTGAAAGCCGAACTGACGGTCGGCGT
>JBGTCP010000428.1:0-2957 GCA_041748815.1 Chthoniobacterales bacterium | reverse complement strand
CGGTGCGCAACAAATCACAGCAAGAGGGTCCCATGCTTCTGACGAGCATGTTCCACCACCAAGTGAAGGTTGAGTCGAATAAGATTGTTCCTAGCTTCATACTTTGAGATCAATTATTGTGAGTCGTTTTCCCGGGCAACCCTGAAACCGGCTGGACCGCCCAATCCTCATGAGCACAAACACGACCGAAGCCGCCCTCGAAGCCTGTATCGAACGCCACCTCACAGGCGGCATCAGTGAGTTGATGCCGGAGGGACGCACTCAGGAGGATAAATCGGATTATGCAGGGAAAGGCTATGTCCGGGGGAATGCGACAGACTTCAATGCGGATTTCGCCATCGACGAGGCGAAGTTCTGGCAGTTCCTCAAGTCCACCCAGCCGGAGGAACTCGCGAAGCTGCAGTACAAGCCGGATTGGGAACGGCAGATCCTGGAGCGTCTGCACCGCAAGCTGAAAAAAGACGGCATCCTCGCGGTGCTCAAAAAGGGACTGGATGTGGACAATGCGCACTTCACCCTCCTCTACCGACTGCCATACAACGAGCTGAACCCGGAAGTGAGCGACCGCTTCAACGCAAATATCTTCTCCGTCACCCGACAGGTGTATTTCTCGAGCGTGGATCAGAAGTCGGTGGATATGGTCATTTTCCTCAACGGCCTGCCTATTGCCACGCTGGAACTCAAAAACCCATGGACCGGTCAGAATGTGACCCAGGCACGGAAGCAATACTGCCAGCGGGATCCCAGGGAAACTCTCTTTCAGTTCCGCCGGTGCCTGGTGCATTTCGCGGTCGATCCCGATGAGGTCTGGATGACGACCAAACTGGATGGGAACAATACGTATTTTCTCCCGTTCAATCAGGGACAGCCGAACGGACAGGGCAAGGGCAATCCCGTCAATGAGCATGGCCACAGGGCGGCCTATCTCTGGCAGGAATGCCTCACCCGCCACAGCCTCAGCAACATCATTGAGCACTACGCCAAGCTCACGGTGGAAACCGACAACGCAGGCCGTGAAAAACAAACGCTTTATTTCCCGCGCTATCACCAACTCCAGGTTGTCCGCCGCCTGCTCGCGGAAGTGCAATCCAGCGGTCTCGGTGAGCGCTACTTGATCCAACACTCCGCAGGTTCCGGGAAATCGCATTCCATCACCTGGCTGGCGTATCAGCTCATTGAGCTCTACGACAAAACAGGCAACGAGAATCTTTTCGACACCGTTATTGTCGTCACCGACCGCCGCGTGCTCGACCGCCAGATCGATAAAAACATCCGCCAGTTTGCCGAGATGAAAAACCTGCTGGCCCACGCCAACAGCGCCGCCGAACTCCGCTCACACCTGGAGGCAGGCAAAAAGCTGATCACCACCACAATTCAAAAATTCCCCTACATCGTCGATGGCATCGCGGATATGGGCGGGAAGAAATTTGCGGTTATCATCGATGAAGCGCATTCCTCGCAGAGCGGGAGCGCTGCGGATTCCGCAACGACGGTGCTGGGTGCCAATGAGGAGGAGGAACCCGAGGATTATCAGGAAAAAATCCTCCAGGAGATGGAGCGGCGGAAAATGGGCAACAACGCATCCTGGTTTGCCTTCACGGCCACACCCAAGAAAGCAACGCTGGAGAAATTTGGCACGCGCAATGGCGAGGGCGGATTTGATCCCTTTCACCTGTATTCCATGAAGCAGGCGATCGAAGAGGAATTCATCCTCGACGTGCTGGCCAATTACACGACATACAAAAGCTACTACGAAGTCCAGAAATCCATCGAGGCGAATCCGGACTTCGACACTATCAAAGCCCAGAAGAAGCTTCGCTCCTATGTCGAGAGCCACCAGCAAACTATCGCCACCAAAGCGGCGCTCATGGTGGAGCATTTCCTGCGGAATGTCGTAGCCACTAAAAGACTGCGCGGCCAGGCCCGTGGAATGATCATCACCCGCAATATCGAAAGTGCCATCCGCTATTTCTTGTCCGTGCAAAAAGAACTCCGGGACGCGCATGCGCCCTTTCAGGCAATCGTGGCATTTTCCGGACAAAAGATCATCGATGGCATCGAGCACACTGAGGAATCGCTCAATGGATTTTCCTCAAGAGACATTCCTGAGAAATTTGCGGGGAACATCAAGCCCGGCGAGACCAATTACCGACTGCTGGTGGTTGCCAATAAATTCCTCACCGGCTTCGACGAGCCTCTCCTGCACAGCATGTATGTGGACAAGCGGCTTCAGGGCGTGCTCGCCGTGCAGGCACTTTCACGCCTGAACCGCTGCAATGACAAGATGCAGAAAAAGGACACCTTCATCCTCGATTTCTACAACACCGCAACAGAAATCAAAGATGCCTTCGATCCCTTCTACACCGCCACGTCCCTGAGTGAGCCCACCGACGTGAATGTCCTTCACGACCTGAAAGACGTTCTCGACGATGCTGCGATTTACACCGAAGCGGACATCGAAAAATTCAACAAACTTTTCTTCACCGGAGTCGATGCCGAGAGGCTCCACCCGATCATTGACCAGACTGTCACTTACTTCGACCTGCTTGAGGACGAGAAGGAAAAGATCGACTTCAAGATCAAGGCCAAACAATTCGTCAAACTCTATGGCCAGCTCGCATGCATCATCCCGTTCTCCAAACCTGAATGGGAGAAGCTGCATTGGTTCCTGAAATTCCTCATTCCAAAGCTGAAGGTGCAAGAGAAAGATCAGGACCAGCTCGACGAACTCCTGGAAAGCGTCGATCTTTCAACCTACGGACTGGAACGCGTGCGCCTCAATCAGCACATCGGACTCGACAGCGCCGAAACCGAACTCGACCCGGAAAATCCGAACGTGCGAGGCTACCACGACCCCGGCAGCGGGGAGTCACCGCTGGATGAGATCATCCGCAATTTCAATGAAAGGTTTTTCGATGCATGGTCAGCCACACCGGAAGAGCAACGGGTCAAGCTCA
>JBGTCP010000427.1:0-11876 GCA_041748815.1 Chthoniobacterales bacterium | reverse complement strand
GAGGAGTTCCTTGGTGTCTTCGAGCACATCTGCGATGGCGTCGTCTTCAGGATTTGCCTCGGCAAGGGCTACCAGTTGCACGACCCGTTGTTGCACGATTTCCTGCCGGCGGGTGAGCGGGTTTTTTTTCGCCTGAGCGAGCACCAATGCTTCATACGACCAGCGCACCGGCATGAACTGACTAATAAGCGGCACTTCCAGGTCACTGCCCGGCGTCGTCGATGTCGCCTCATCCTGGCTCACCAGCCACCGGTTCACAGTGTGAATGAAATCCAGGTTCCGGTTCATCTCCTCATATTTAATGAGTGCGCCACCCAGCAACATTTGCGGAATGAGAATAAGCGGCACAATATTCACCGCCGTCTTGGCATCATGCACCACTGCGGAAATGAGCAGACCAATCGCGATACCACTGAATGCCGTCAACGACATCCACAGCACATAGACCCAGAACATACCGCGCACCCCAAGGAGAGAATTCGCACTGGCTACAAACAAAATGCACTGCAGCACCGCAAACAAACACAGCGTAAGCGTCTTTGCAGTGACGTAGTAGCTCATTCGCACGTTCAAATTGCGTTCGCGCATTAAAACCGGCCGGTCGCGGATTACGTCATCCGCACTGTTAGTAAGGCCCAGGAACATGGCCACAATCAAACCCAGAAACAAATACGTCGGGATGTGGAAAGCCGAGGCAAAATCGTAGCTTCCACTTTCGGAATATCGCAGCACCATACCGATTAACAACGCAAGCACCGGTGCTTCCACCAGGGTAGTTAGCAGATTCGAGCGATTGCGCATTTTGCTAATAAACGCCCGGCGCAAAAGTGATAGAAATTGCACCCATTCGTCACGCACCCTGAAGCGTGCAGAGCTGGGACGTGGCACCGGGATGGGCTCCTGCAACAGCCCCTGCCGCAGCGGCGTGTAGGTCACATCCTTAAGCAGCTTGTGCGATTCGAAGCGATCACGCCAATAGTCCGGCGAGAATCTACGCGCTGGCACCAGTTGCCCCTTTTGGTTACCTTCATAAATAATCTCGCCGCTAAGGTCGCGAAGCGGAGTTTCCAACACATCAAAAATCATTTCCGGCCGCGCGTCTTCTTTTATGACCGGCTCGTCCACCCCAGCACCGTCCCTGTGGTGCTCATGATTTGCCTCCGCAAAATACTCGAGCACCTCGTCCGGCCTGCCATAATACACCATCCGCCCGCCGCGATCCAGGAGCAGCGCTTTTTGAAACATACTGAATAGTTTGGCCGAGGGCTGATGGATCACGACCATCACGATCTTGTTGTGCGCGATGCCTCGAATGATTTCCAGCACGTGCTCGGAGTCCTTGGACGAGAGACCCGACGTGGGTTCATCGAAGAGATAAACATCCGCATTGCCGATCATGTCCATGCCAATATTGAGGCGTTTGCGCTCGCCGCCGCTCAGCGTCTTGCGCACGGTAGAGCCTACAATGCTATCGCGGCGCTCATTCAATCCCAGCTCGATCAATTTGCTGTCCACCCTCCGCTGCCGCTCCTGGCGCGTCATGTGCGGCGCTCTCAGTGCTGCCGCGAAGGTCATATTTTCCTCGATGGTGAGCTGTTCATCGAAGGCATTGTCCTGCGGCACATAGCTGAGATAGTGCTTCAACACCTCGAGATTTTCGTAGAGCTGAAGATTGTTCAGCTCAATGCGGCCCTGATCCGGCACCAGCTGACCGGCCAGCATTTTCATAAGTGTGCTTTTTCCTGAGCCGCTGGACCCCATCACACAGATCATCTCGCCCCGGGTGGCATTGAATGTGATGCCATCCAGGCCGGTTTCACCGTTGGGAAATGTGAGCCGCACATCATCGACATCCAGCGAGCGGATGATGTTGCGCCGTTCCTCGATAATGCGTTCATCAAAGTCACAATGCAGCATCTGCGTGGCATCGATGCGGATCAGGTCGCCGTCCTGAAGTGCCGCAATATTGCGCACCGGCGTGTCCCGCAAAAGTATCGGGCGATTCGCCTGCAACACCTCCAGCACACCCGTCCGCTGCTCATAATCGCAGGAGATTTTGAGCAAAATATCACCGCTGCTTCCGGGAGCGAGGAGGATATCATCCTTGCCAAGCAGCGAAGGATTATTTGACACCAAATATTCAGACTTCGACGTGCTGAGCGTGAAGCGGCCTCCCATCGCCCGGACCCTCCGGCGCACATCCGCGAGGACCAGTTCGGTGTGGTCATCAAAGAGCAAGCGGTCATGAATCTTTGCCCGGTGGCGCGTGCCGTCCTTCAGCGCGGCGCCATTCAACGTGCCTTCCACGGTTCTAAGGACAGTGACATCCACCGCCAGACCGAACTCCATTTCCAACAAACTGTTGCGTCCCACTGTGCGCTCCAACGAGATTTCGTTGTTGTGCCCGATCGACAAATACACCTTCGGGGTGGAGACATTTTTCTTCGCGTTGAAGTAAAATGTGAGATCTTCAAAGCTCAGCACCTGGTCCTGCAAGATGATGCGCTGGCCAGGATAGATACGACAAAAGCCGTCCGGACTCACCGACCTCCCGCGCACATAAATCCTGCTGCGGGTCAGGTTTTTCACCAGCACAAGGTCATGGTAGCGGTAAAGCCGGATCGACTCCCCTTTGGGCACCGAGGCCAATGGCACATCCGCCGGAGGGGAGGAATTTCCAAAGACCAGAAATTCCAGCGGAGAAGTCCCCGAGCTTTCGATCGCAGCAAGAGATTCCGTGCTGGCACTGAGTTGATAGACAATGTCAATCGCCTGAGCCGCCATCCCGAGGCGCGACATGAACGAATGATAAGCATGAACCTGGCTTTGCTGCAGCCCCGCCTTCGAAATCAAATCGTAAAGCTGCACGCAGAGCAGAATTTTGCGATCCGTGGGCAATATATTCGAGAGCCGGAGCGCCATCGAGTTCAGATCGTGCTGCTCATGCAAAGCCTGGCGGAAATGTCGCCGCAGGTCGGAATAAACGGCATCAGGATAGTCATAGCGCAGGAATCCAAGAATAGAATCGACCTCATCTTCAATGAGATCCCCATCCACCTTCGAAAATGCCGCCAGCACCTGGATGAGCAGCGGCAGCAGATTCGGACTTTCCGACACCGTACGGGGACGCCGGAGCAAACGCCTGGCCGCAGTCCTCATAGCCCGGCCCGAGCGGAAAAGGAAGGGCCTGGAAGCATCAGCGGCACGCTGAGCACTCCGTTTCACAGAATTCCAACGCAACTTCATACTGAGGGAGACGCGAGGAAATTTAGCATGTAATTAAGAAATCTAAATAAAACATTTTTGTAAAATAAATCAGAGTTTTGAAGCAGGGTCACTTGACTGATGGAGAATCACTGTCATGGTAACTCATGGCAACAAACAATCCCTCTGTAATATTATGGACATCCATCTGGAAAGCATACCGCACGATTGACGAAGTTCTACGAAAAGAACTCGATTCTGTGGGATTATGCCAGTCGGACTTCTCAATTCTCGAACTGCTCGCCGAGGAAGGTCCTCTCATGATCAACCTGATCGGCAAGCACATCGTGCTCACCAGTGGCTCCATCACCACCGCTGTCGACCGTCTGGAATCGAAGAGCTTCGCAAAACGTGTCCGTTCACCCAAAGACCGCCGCGTCATCGAAGTGGAGATCACGCCTAAGGGCACCAAATTCCTCTCCGAGCACCTCGGCTCGCGCAACCAGGCGATCAACGATGTGACTTCCTGTCTCAACAAAAAAGAGAAACAGGATCTGGTCAACAGCTTGGACAAGCTCCAGCAACACGCACTGAAAGAATCTCTCGCAGCAGCGTGAGACCCTGAGCGACGCATCAGGCCTTTAGCTTCGACTCCAGCATATCACCAGCCACCTTCGGGTTGGCTTGGCCTTTGGAGAGCTTCATCACCTGACCTTTGAGGAAGTTTAGTGACTTCTCGTTGCCGCCTTTGTAGTCGGCCACCGGGCCCGGATTAGCAGCGATCACCTGATCACAAAAGGCTTCGATCGCTCCTGTGTCGCTGACTTGCTCCAGGCCGCGCTCCTCGACGATGGCGGAGGCGGCATTGCCGGACTCAAACATCTCCACAAAAACTTCCTTTGCCTGTTTGTTATTGATCTTGCCGTCCTCGAGCAGATCCACCAGCTCCTCCAGCGATTCAGGCCGGATTTTGCAATCCTCAATCCCGGACGTGGAGGTCGAAAGCGCACTTAGCAAATCGTTCAGTATCCAGTTGGCGACACTCTTGGGTTTCTTGGAGTTTGCTGCTGCGGTTTCGAAGTACTGCGCCAAAGCTAGATCATTTGCCAGCACGCCGGCATCGTAGGGGCTTACGCCGAACTCCTCGACGTAGCGGTTGCGCCGTGCCGCAGGAAGTTCGGGGACGCGGGGACGCACCTCTTCCAGCAACTTCTCCGTGCGAAGTGGACGCAGGTCGGGGCAGGGAAAGTAACGGTAATCATGTGCCATCTCCTTGCTGCGCATGAGGAATGTCTCACCGGAAATATCATCCCAGCGGCGGGTTTGCTGAGTGATCGTGCCGCCCGAGTCATACACTTCGATTTGACGCGCGATTTCAAAGGCAAGTGCGCGCCGCACCCCGCTGATGGAATTCATGTTTTTGATTTCCACCTTGGTCCCCCACTCCGAAGTCGTCTCCGGGCGCACGGAAATGTTGCAGTCGCACCGCAGCTGACCTTTTTCCATATCCGCATCGCTCACATCCCCGTAGATGAGGATTTGCTTGAGCGAGGTCAGATAAGCAAATGCCTCCTCGGGAGAGTTGATATTCGCAGTCGACACGATCTCCATCAATGGCGTGCCCGCACGGTTAAAATCGATGCCAGAGTTAGTCTCAAAGTGTGTGCTTTTCGCGACGTCCTCCTCAAGGTGGATCCGCTCGAGTTCGACGATTTTGTCGGGCTCGACGATGGTCTTCTGGGCGTCTTTTGGATAAGCGAGATCATGCAGCGGCACTCCACCGCCCTTGCAAAGCGGCATGTCGTATTGCGAAATCTGGTAGTTCTTCGGCATGTCCGGGTAAAAATAATTTTTGCGGTCAAATTTGCAAATCTCCGGGATCTTGCAACCGAGCATGAGTCCTGTGAGGATCGTCATCCGCACTGCTTCCTCATTAATGACCGGCAAGGCGCCTGGCATGCCCAGGCAGACGGGGCAGACATTGGTGTTGGGGGGCGCTCCGTAGCCGGTTGCACAGCCGCAGAACATCTTGCTTTTCGTTTTAAGCTGCACGTGCACTTCGAGGCCAATAGTCGGGATATACTTCATAATTCTTCGGGTGAGTCGGTCATCGCAGGGTTTGGCGGGGACGGCTTCAGGGCGTAATCCATCGCGTTTTGAAGATCAAACTTTTTCAACAATTCGCTGAGACCGGGATCATTCATAGCATCGATGAGCTTCGGATTTCGCAGCAGGGCGAAGTAGCGTCCGCTCGAAGCCTCCTCAGCGATTTCAGGATCGGATTGAAGCTCGCGGATCGTCGGATGCTGGATGATTTCAGCGGCGCCGGGGTATTGTAAAAAACGATTCACGGCATCGGGATCCGCTACCACTTTGGCGAGATTGCCGAAAGTCTCATGCACTTCTGCCGGGACCACATCCACGGTCTCGATGACTTGCCGGGGCCCCTCCGTGTTGAGCACCTTCTTCACAGAGGCAACCCATTGCACAATCCGGGGGACCTCCGGCGGAGGGATCACCCGGCCATCTGCTCCGGTTGTGCCCGTGAGCTTATCGCCCACTTCCAACCGGCTCTGAGCCACCGTCCCCAACAGGTTCATCGCCATCGCAAGCCCCCAAAGCACAATCAGGCCGAACACTGCCCCCAGCACACCGCCCGATAATCCATAAGCCATCCGCACCACGCCGGAAGACTGGTGCTTCGTTTTTTTAAATATCACCGATGACAAAACCGTGATCGCTATATAGACGATCAGTCCCACCAAAGCCCCGCCTGCAAAAATGAGCACAAAATCCGGCAACCCGATCCATGGCCGGAGGATGGGCAATGCCAAATTTCCGAAACTAAATCCCGCAACGTAAGCGCAGGCCAGAGCGACAATCGTGCACACCATCCGCACAGGCCCGCTGCGCCATCCGCTCCAGATATTCGCAAGGAGGATCAACAGCGCGACAAGCAGCAGCACAAGCCGGGCTGCGCCTTCCCCACTTCCTGCTTCCATGGTCAGGCAGCTCCCCCGTTCTGAGCACGATTGCGAAGGTAGTGATCGCACAAAGTCAGCCACACAGCTGCCTCCACCATGGGCACCGCTCTAGGCAGCACACATGGATCATGCCGGCCGCGGGCTGCGAGATCGGTCGCTTCGCCGTCAGTGGTCACGGTTTTTTGCGATTGTAAAATCGTCGCCGTGGGTTTGAAAGCCACGCGGAACACAATGTCCTCGCCATTACTGATGCCGCCCTGAATTCCGCCGGATAAATTCGTGGTGGTGCGCACGCGGCCGTCGCGGATCTCAAAAGGATCGTTGTGCTCCGAACCCAGCAACCGTGCTCCCGCAAATCCTGAGCCGATTTCGAAACCTTTCGTAGCGGGCAGACTCATCACAGCCTTCGCAAGATCGGCCTCCAGCTTATCAAAAACCGGCTCACCCAGCCCCACGGGCACGTTCCGGGCAACGCATTCGATGGACCCGCCGATCGAGTCCCCTTTGCTGCGCACCGCTTTGATCCGCTCAATCATTGCCACCGCAGCCCCTGCGTCCGGGCAACGCACGATGTTTGCCTCGATCTCCCCGGCGGTCACTGTTGCGCTGTCGACCGACGCATCAATGTCGTGAATCGCGGTCACATAGGCTAAAACCTGCACGTCTGGAAATTCCGCCTGAATCACCTTGCGAGCGAGCACGGAAGCCGCCACACGGCCGATTGTCTCCCGCGCCGATGCACGCCCCCCGCCCTGCCATGCACGGATTCCATACTTCGCCTCGTAAGTGAAGTCCGCATGCGAGGGGCGGAATGCTGTGGCCATCTCGGTGTAGGATTCCGGACGCTGGTCGGTATTCTCGACCATGATGGAAATCGGAGTCCCGAGGGTTTTACCTTCAAATGTGCCGGAGAGGATCTTACAGCGATCCGCCTCCTTGCGCGGGGTCACGATTTCGCTTTGACCCGGACGCCGCCGATCCAGCTCGACCTGGATTTCCTCTTCGGAGATCGCGATGCGTGGCGGGCATCCATCGATCACAACACCCACACCACCCCCATGAGACTCACCCCATGTGGCAATCCGAAAAGCTTCACCTGTTACACTCGACATGCCATGAGAATGAATCAGATCTTTCCCCCGTCAACCACTCAAAAACCCAACCCTGCAGGAAGCTTTGCTGCCGGCATGGCAGGGCAACTCAGGTTGCGCGTTTGATCCACGTGCAAAGGAACGCAAAAATGAGCATTGCGGCAGCGACTGCACCGGGCATGAGGATTCCCTCGCTGCTGAACATGCCGACGGCAAGCGCCAGATAAAGCACACCGACGAGTGGCACAAGAAGCAGCGCATGAAAGCGTGAAAGTCCCACCACAGTGAGCGTGAGCAATATGCCACCCGCAATGACGGGAATCGCAATCCACCACGGGGAGCGATGCACCCAGGCGCGATTCAGGAGCATGGAGATCGCCATCGCATGGTATTCCGCCTCAGAAACCGGCCTTGCGTAAGAATCCAACCGCACTTTGGAGGCGGCATCGGTCCTGCCCAAAAGCACGACCCTCCCCCGTAATGTTTCGAGCAGTGCTTCCTGCCCTGGCTGGTCGCTTTGCCTCGCCGCTACGAGCAAGTCAAAATACGAAACGCGCTCCACAAATTGCAGCGCCCGCCAATCAGCCACAAGACTCGCCGAGCTGTCCACGGGCAACTCCAGCTTGTCTCCAAATGCAAACTCCTCACCCGGAAAACAGATCATTTCCTGCTCGGCAACATTTAACGCCATCCGGGCGACCTGCGCCACAAACGATGGCACGAGCGATCCCGAAAACCGATACGCCAATGGCACCCTGTCCTCAATCAAACGCGATGCCGGTGCATGCGTTGCCCCTACCGGCACCAGCACGCGGAAGCGCTCAGCCGAAGACTGCGAGACTGTCGCATAATCTTTCATCGAAGTCACATTCCCTCCCACTTTGCTCAGCACAGGGAGTTCGGCGGCGGGCGTTTCATCAGGTGCCCAGCGATCTGGCTGCACAGAGATCGCAGCATTAATGGCAAGCCGTGGAGCGCGGATCATGAGATCGGCAAGCAATCCATCGTAAGTCACTTCGCTGGCAGCGCTCTCTGGAATGGCGGGCACAATCCCAACAGCTGCGGGCTGGCGGGCTTCCGCAAGGCGCAAGAACAATGCGTAATCCAGCGCCTGCCATGGCCACTCCGGTTGGGCCTCCATGGCATTGTCGTCAATTTCAACCAGCACGACCTGTTTACCCCACTTCACCGGCGCGGGGCTGTTACTGATAATCCATGCGTGGAATCGCTGATCCCACTCCGCCAGCCATGGCCGGTCAGCTTCCCGCCAAACCAGTAACCCCAGCAGCGCCACGGCCAGGAACAACCATGCCGTTTGAGATCGCATCAATCGGGGGGATAATCGATCTTCAGCTCAATCCGTGGCTGCATCAGCCGGAACCACCACTTCGATGGTCTCCACCACTTCGAAGGTTTCCTCGATTTCCACCCCTGGAGGAACAGCCCCCTCAGGAAGCGGGGGCAAATGCTCTGGCCGCTCGGTCGGGCGGATCCGCCGCGTCGTCACAGAGGCGAGAAATTTTTTGCGCTCGTCTTTGATGACCTCAGCCAGATCGGGATGTGCCTGCTCCACGCCATTGTAAAGCGCCATATAATATTCCTGCATTTTTGCACGATACTCATAGGGCGTGCCGGTGGCCTCCGCTTCGGCGTGAAGTGCCTGCATCGCCGGGTCAGACGCGATTTTCATGCGTGAACGCCGGATCTGAATCCGCTGGCGGATCACCCGGGCCGGGTCGAGTTCGGAGCCAAAAGCGGGAATTTCGAATCCACCGTCAAACTCTGGAAACTCCTCCAGCGGAGGAAGCGAGTCCATCATGAGGCTCTCGTCAGGGATAAATTCCGGCGAGGTCGGGATCGGCGGCAACTCAGTTGGCTCGGCGTCGGGGAAGATGACCTCGGTGGACTGAACCTCACCACCGGCATCAACTTCTACGATCTCCTCGGTCTCCACAAATTGAGGGTCTTGAGCGCTGACCGGACGACTGGTGAGAGCGGCACAAACCACTAAAACGCTAAAAAATAAAAGTCTGAGTTCCATGTGGGAGTGGTATATATCAGAGCAGATTCAAATTGAAAAGCATGGAGATGAGATAAGTGTGATGAGGCAAATAGGGAATTTTAATGCACACACGCAGACGGATTTGCCGGATTGCATCCGCGTGGCACGTGCGCTGCAGCGGGAAATGCCGATTGCATTTTTCGATAGCAGCATGCCGGGTCATCCCTGCTCGCGCGAATCGCGCATCGCCGCAGATCCGGTGGGACATTGTTCGGGGAATGATCTCCAGCAGCTCGATGCCTTTGTGAAAGAGTATGCCGGGAAAACGATTTGCGCAGGAGTGTTTGAATATGAGGGCAGTTTCGACTTCACCGCGTATTCCCGCTGGATCACTTTTGATCACGACCATGCGACATGGACCGGCAATGCACTGGCATGGCTGAAACTTGAGCCAGTGGAGGCCGGGGAATTCGAGAGCGTCCATTTTGCGGCGTTGACCGGGCGGGAGGAATATTGCTCATGGGTCCGGGCGGCCAAAGAATACATTGCCGCGGGCGATATCTACCAGGTGAACCTGGCGAGGAAATTCCAAGCTGCATGGCGGGGTGATGCATTTGCGCTTTACGAAAAGCTGCGCGCCGTGTCGCCCACGCCATTTGCAGCCTGGTTGGAGCTGAGCGATTCACGCAAAGTCCTCTCCTCATCGCCTGAGTTATTTTTAAAAATCAACGGCACCTCCATTGAGACCCGCCCCATCAAGGGCACCCGCCCTAGGACCGGTCACTCCGGCCCGGATGCCTCTGCGGAGTTGGACCTGACCACCTCCGCAAAAGAAGCTGCCGAGTTAATCATGATCACCGACCTGGAGCGCAATGACCTTGGGATGGTTGCAAAGTATGGCACGGTTCAAGCCACCGACCTCCTGCGGTTGGAAGCATTTGCGCAGGTGTTTCACCTGGTATCAACCGTGCGCGCGGAATTGCGTGACGATGTGACTCCGCTGCAAGCAGTGACCACCTGTCTGCCCGGCGGATCCGTCACCGGAGCCCCAAAAAAGCGGGCCTGCGAAATTATCCGCGAACTGGAGACAGCATCGCGCGGCATCTACACAGGAGCCATTGGCTGGTTTGGACCGGCGCAAACCGCGCACTTCAATATCGCAATCCGCACCGCTGTGATCGATGGCCCGGAAATTCATTTCCACACCGGTGCCGGGATCGTCGCCGACTCCGAGCCTCATGCCGAGTTCGACGAAACCACCCACAAAGCCGCAGGCATTCTAAAGGCGGCAGGGTCGAATTCAGTTTGCGTTTGAGGTGAGGGTCACAGCCTCATAAACGTCGGCCAGCGTGAGATCAAAATCAATCGAGGGCAGACGTAACGTGGCATGCCTTTCCGATAAGAACTCTGGCTTCCAGTCATTCGCCTGGCGGAACAAGGTGACCAGCATCTTTTCCTGATCCACCATGACGTATTCCTTCAAGCTCGGCAGGCGGATGTAACTCAGAAATTTCTCCCGCCGATCCAATCGCTCCGTCGACGGCGAGAGCACTTCCACAATCAGCACTGGCATGGTCTTGAAATACTTTTCGTTGTCCGACGGATCGCAGGTCACGAGCACATCCGGGTAGTAAAAAATATCATCCGTGGCAATGCTGAGTCGGAGCTTCATGTCTGCCATGAATGCCCTGCAAGCCCCACCACGTAAGTGCTCCCGGATCGCAGAATAAATATTACCGCACAAAAGATTATGCGCCTCGCTGCCTCCAGACATGGAGTAAACCTGGCCGCCAATGTATTCATGCCGAACCTCGCTGATCAGTTCGCCCTGAACGTACTCTTCGACCGTGATGTGTGGCTGCGTTTCAGGAATACCCATGGCTGAAACAATGGCGGATGTTGTCGCGTTTGGCAAGTTGATCAGTCCCGCCGGGAGGAGATCACGAACGCTTGGGGCGGGTGAGGATAATACCAATGAAACCGAGAAAGACCAGCCCGCCGCTGATGGCCCAGAGTTGGGAAGTTAGGTCACGATCAATTGCGATTTCGTAGGTCCGGCCGTTGGTGCGGGGATCGGTGCTGTCGCTAGAGGAAAATGAGAGCACGCGTTTTTTGAAGAGAAATCGGCCCTGGCCCTTGAAATCCACCTCGGCCCGGTTATCCGCCAGTAGCGGAAGCGCTTTCCCATCCTCGTAAACACTGCCGGTGTATTCGAGTTGGTCTTTCTCGCTTACGACTTTTGGCAAACGGATGACAAATCCGAAGTCTCCGCCGTGGAAACCTTGTTCTTCTTCCATCATTGCTGGAGTGAGCGTCACTCGCTCGGCGGATAGCGGGCGTTTGGCTTCGGGAATCAGGTTGATGGCGGCAACAGCAATGCCAAGAATGAGGAGTAACCAGCAAACACCGCGAAGGAGAGGACTTTTCATAGTGTGTGAGTTCGAGAGGGTTGAAGTCGATGGACGCATTCCACCAAAACGGGACTGCTTATGAACATTCGCCGCGAACCGGTCAAGTGAAGCTTTCAGAAGCCGCTGGCGCTGGGTGTGATTGAAAGTGGTGCCGACTTTAGGCTGCCGCCTTGTGGTTCCAGAG
>JBGTCP010000426.1:0-2184 GCA_041748815.1 Chthoniobacterales bacterium | reverse complement strand
CCCTGCTTACCGGACTGCTCGGAATCTCCTCCTTATGGGCATATAGTATGGTGGAGGACGCACTGGCGTTTGCCCACGAAGCAGCCCATCCATACGTGAAAGACGAAAACTTCATTGTGCGCGAAGAAGTCTGGGGCGGCGACCTGCCGGAAGGTGGGCAGCAAGGCATCTCCGTACAACTTTTCCGGGGGAATGAATATTGGTTCTGGGCTGGTGTGGCGCAGTCGGATTCCGT
Source organism: Chthoniobacterales bacterium (assembly GCA_041748815.1). GTDB lineage: Bacteria > Verrucomicrobiota > Verrucomicrobiia > Chthoniobacterales > CAKUMP01 > JBGTCP01. The sequence goes on along the minus strand of JBGTCP010000426.1, from coordinate 1,949 downwards.
GGTGCACGTGAATATTTACGACGCTGAGGGCAAGCTGGCCGAGACCACCAGTTGGCAGAAGGAGAAGTTCGCCGCCGCTCAAATTCTTCCTGAATCGACAGGCACCTACTACGTCTTGGTGCGTGTGGAAAAAGCGGTGGAAGAGCGCACGCACTGGGGTTTGGTTTACGGCTATCGCTGATGTCATCCAGCCCGCCTGCCATAGAGCCAGCGGTTTTGGGGAGTGAATCCCCGCACGTTGAGACCCTGCAGTTTGAGAGTGCCCGCGCCGTGGAAGCACTCTACGGAGGCGAAGTTAAAAATCTGCGCCTTGTGGAAAATACTTTTGGCGTCAAAGTGGTCGCACGCGATGGATGGGTGCGGATCGAAGGACCGATGCCGGCGGTCAAAAGCGCAACCCATGTCTTCACGCAACTTGACGAAGCACGCCGTGGCGGCATCGATCTTGGACGCAGCGAATTCAAACAGGCCATCCGCGCAGTGCAGGACGGACAAGGCGAATCCTTGCAGGCATGGAGCCAGACCAAGCTTCAACTCGGTCACGGCAAGCCTTCCATCCACCCGCGCAGCCGCGCTCAACGACTCTACATCGAAAATATCCGCACGCACGATGTGGTCTTCGGGATCGGTCCCGCCGGCACCGGCAAAACCTACCTCGCGATGGCAATGGCCGTCGATGCGCTCAAACGCGGCGAGGTTAAACGCATCATCCTCACCCGCCCGGCTGTTGAAGCGGGCGAAGCACTAGGATTTCTCCCCGGCGACCTCACTGAGAAGATTTTCCCCTACCTCCGGCCACTCTACGACGCGCTCTATGACATGATGTCGACCGAAGAAGTGACCAAAAGCACGGAGCGCGGAGTCGTCGAGATCGCGCCGCTGGCTTACATGCGCGGACGCACACTTTCCGAGGCATTCGTCATCCTGGACGAAGCCCAGAACACCACGCATGAGCAAATGTTCATGTTCCTCACGCGCCTGGGCTCAGGCTCGCGCTGTGTAGTCACCGGCGATCCAACCCAAATCGATCTGCCACGGCCTAAAAAATCAGGCCTGATCGAAGCGATGGATGCGCTCGAAAAAGTAGATGGCATAGCGATGCAGTTTTTCACAGGACGCGATGTCGTAAGGCACGAACTCGTGCAATCCATCATTGAGGCTTACACGCAGCACCGCACTATCCACGAAGCGTGATTCAATGCCTGCGGGCATTAGCAAAAAATAAAGTCGTTTTTGTGCTAGTTAGGATTTTTGCGCCTAACACTTGAGGGGGATCGGTGGTAGAAATAGAGGCTCATTCCTCCTCCCTGCCTCATGAAAATCGACCAGCAACTCACGCCCTCCGACCTGTCCACCAAGCTCGATCAGGTCTTCTCGCTCGCCACCAGAAAAATCACCACGCTTGATCGCGAGTATGATTACGCCAAGGGCTCGCCGGTATTCACGGTGGAAGGAAAATACACCACACGCGGATGGACCGAATGGACTCAGGGCTTTCAATTTGGCGGAGCAGTGCTCGTTTTTGATGCGACCGGCGACAAAGCCATGCTTGAGTATGGCCGCAACAAAACTGTAGAGCTCATGGCCCCGCACGTCTCGCACTTCGGTGTGCATGACCACGGATTTAATAACGTTTCGACCTACGGAAATCTTCGCCGCCTCATGCGCGAAGGCAAGATTGAGCACAACACCTGGGAGATGCATTTTTATGAAATTGCACTGAAGGTTTCCGGTGCTGTGCAAGCGCATCGATGGACGCAACATCGCACTGGCGGATTTATGTATTCCTTCAACGGACCGCACTCGCTCTTCGTCGATACGATCCGTTCGGTCCGGGCACTCATGGTTTCGCACACTCTGGGCCATGCACTGATGACTGACAACGACGTGAAAATCAGCCTGCTGGGCCGTGGTATCGCGCATGCAAAATCCACCGCAGATTTTTCGGT
>JBGTCP010000425.1:0-5409 GCA_041748815.1 Chthoniobacterales bacterium | reverse complement strand
TCAATTTCTGGAGCGCATCAAGCCATGGTTTGGAACTGAGAAGCCGCGCACTGTGGTCTGCTTCGAATGTGCGCAGCGGCAGGAAGTCAGCCGCGCAGCCACGTCCAGCCAATGCAGTAAATGCGGCACCTATCTGGACCTGCGGGACTACAAAATCGCCAATTCCTACAGCCGCGACATCCGAACGAACGGCCACATCATCGTCACAGCAAAGGGCGACCTTAACAGCACTAAAGTCTCATCCTCATCAGCCGAGATCATTGGCTCGCTGCGCGGCAACATCTACTGCAGCGACGAACTCATCGTGCGACGGGTCGGCAAAATTTCCGGCACACTCCGTGCGCACCGGATCATCATTGACAAGAAATCCCGCGTCCATGCAGTGCGGAGTATTTACGCGCATGAGATCATCATCGAAGGTCATCTTGAGTGTCCCCATTTGCTGGTGTCCAGTGGTGTGCAGATTTTAAAGCGAGGCCTTCTCCGCGCGGATGTGGAGGCCCGGTGTTTTAATGTGGATCGAGGAGGAATTTTCGAAGGGCAACTCACGATTGGCCAGGTTCAGCCGCCGAAGGAACAGGATGTTCCGTTGCCTTCTCCGCAGGCCAGCATGCAACCTTCCCGGGATGCTCCGGTGGATCTGGCACCCGCCGCCCGCAACGCGACGGCTTGATGGCAATCATTTGACAGCGACACGTCTTCCACCGATTTTCAAGCGTGCGTAAGCCAAGCATTCAATCCCAGCCCACGGATAAGCCATGACCCGTCTTGAGCTTCTCGGGTTTTCATTCGCCGATCCTGCCTTTCTGCTTCTCCTGGGGCTGATCCCCTTGCTCTCGTGGCTGCGTGGGAAACAGGGTGGCGCACCGGCAGTCATGTTTTCCTCCGCGGCTGTTCTGCGATCCATCGGGCGCGCCCGCGAGGGCATGAGAGGATGGTTCAGCAGCGGATTAACTTACCTCGGTGTGGCACTCTTGATTGTGGGACTGGCGCGTCCGCAAAAGGGCGAGAGTTCCGTGCAAACAGAAGCGTCGGGTATCGACATCATGCTGGTGCTGGATGTTTCGCGCAGCATGCTCGCAGAGGATTTCACGGTGGGTGGACGCCGCGCAAACCGCTTGGAAGCCGTGAAGCGCGTCACTCGCGAGTTCATCGAAGGCCGCCAAAGTGATCGCATCGGGATGGTCGCTTTTGCAGGGCGACCCTATCTCGTGAGTCCGTTGACCATGGATCACGATTGGCTGATAAAAAATCTGGATCGCGTACGCATCGGCCTCGTCGAGGACGGCACGGCCATCGGCTCGGCGATTGCCTCCGCTTCCAACCGGCTTCGCAACCTGGATGTCAAAAGCCGCGTGATGGTCCTGCTCACAGACGGAGACAATAACAGCGGCTCGATCGCTCCACTCACTGCCGCAGAAGCTGCAGCTGCTCTGGGCATTCGCATTTACACAATAGGCGCTGGAAGCACCGGCCTCTCGCGCATTCCGGTGGCCGAAGATCCATTTGGCCGTCCCATTTATCGCGAAATCCATTTGGAATTTGATGAGACCGCACTCCAGGAAATTGCCGCAGTCACCGATGGTAAATATTTCCGCGCCACCGACACCGCATCTCTAGAGCAAATTTTCGATCAAATTGATGCATTGGAAACCACCAGCGTGGAAGTGACCCGGCATCACAATTACACTGATGCGTTTGCATGGTTCGTGGGCGCCGGCGGCGGTTTGCTTACTCTGAGCTGCATCCTCGGATTGACGGTGTGGAGGAAATTTCCATGACCCTCACATTTGCTTATCCTGTCTTCCTGTGGCTGTTGTGGCTGATCCCGGTGCTCGCGGGGATTTTCATCGTCAGTGAAATTCGGAGCGGAGCATTGATGGAAAAGCTGGTCGCCGCACGGCTCAAGCATCGATTGCTGGGCAGCCTCAGCCCGGTGCGCCGGCGCTTGCGGTTCGCGCTTGTCCTCCTCGCTTTGTCCTCAGTGATTATCACGCTGGCCCGTCCGCAGGCGGGATTTACAATGCGCGAAGTGGAGACCTTCGGGCGTGAGGTGATTTTTGCAGTGGATGTCTCGCGGAGCATGCTGGCCACGGATTTGCAGCCGGACCGCATCACCCGCGCAAAGTTGTTTGCCGAGGACATGGTGCGGTTGCTGCCCGGAGATCGTGTCGGTCTTATCGCATTTGCCGGGACGGCTTTCCTCCAAGCACCACTCACCATTGATCAAGGCGCAGTTCTCGCATCGATCCGTGAGCTCGACACCGGACTCATCCCGCATGGTGGCAGTAACATCGCCGCCGCAGTCCGTATCGCGCAAGAGGCATTCTCTGCAAGTGAGGTCTCGGAGCTGATGCTCATCGTGCTTTCCGATGGAGAAGAATTGGATGCGGATGGCGTCACTGCCGCCCGCGAGGCCGTAGGGAAGGGCGTGCGGATCCACACAATCGGAGTTGGCACTGCGGGCGGTTCTGTGATCCCGGTGCTCACAGAGGCAGGCGCGACTGAGTTTGTGCGCGATCAACAAGGTCAAATGGTTCGCAGCCAACTCGATGAAACCCGCCTTCGTGAGATCGCGGGCACTGCCAATGGCCAATACTGGAACCTCAGCGGTGGACTTGACCTGGCTGATGCCATTGCGGCTGAAATCCAGAGCATGCAAGGTGGCAACCAATCCACAGAAACGCTGCGTGAGCCTGTCGAGCGCTATCAATGGCCGCTCGCGCTCGCAGTGATTTGTTACCTCAGCATTCTTTTTATTTCAGAGCGTCGCGGAGGATGGAGCCTCGGTGGACGACGCGTTGCGGCTACCGCCCTCTGCTTGCTTTGCTTCCCGATGACAGGCTTTGGAAAAGCCAGCGAGGGCATTACGCTCATGGAGCAGGAGAAATTTGCCGAAGCCGCAGAGGTATTCAATGGCTTGGCGCAGCGACGCAGTGGCGATGCCAAGTCGCAATTTAACGCGGGCACGGCGCGATTTAAAAATGAAGAATTTGACGGCGCCATGGAGGCTTTTGCTGCCGCACTCGCACTCGCAGATGACGACATTGCCGCGTCCGCCGCTTATAACCTGGGCAATACACTTTTTGAATTGGGAATCCGCCGCGAAGATGATCTCAAAGGCACCATTCTTGATCTCGAAAATGCCATCGATCACTACGAACACGCCCTGGAACTCCGCCCCGGCGACGAGCAGATTGAATCCAATAAAAAAGCCGTCGAGGATTATCTTGAGCAGCTCAAACAGCAACAGGAGCAAGAGGAGCAGGAGGGCGAAGACGGTGAAGAGGGTGAGGAACAAAGCGAAGGTGAAAACGGCGACGAGCAGGAGAATGGTGAGCAGGGTGACGGTGAGGAGCAAGACCAGGGCGGCAGCGGCGATCAGGAGCAGGATGATTCCCAGGGCGGCAGCAACGACCAAACCTCAGAGCCGCCACAACCCGAACCAGATCGCGACCTCGACGGCGACCTCGAACAGGAACCGCTCGATCCATCTCAGTTCAGCGAAACGCCCGAAGGTCAGGAACCACAGGAGCAACCGGACGGACAGATGACCCCGCAGCAGGCCTCTGCCATGCTTGAAGCATTGCGCCACGAAGAGGATCGCGTCATCCTTTTCGACACCCCGCCCCCGGACCGGCCTGTCGCGAAGGACTGGTGACCGCCCAGGGCTGTTTCCGTTTATGAAAGCCATCCTTCTCTTTTTTGATTCGCTGAATCGGCATTATCTTCCCGCATATGGAAATGATTTTGTTCATGCTCCAAATTTTGCCCGACTTGCGCAAAGGGCAGCAACATTTGAAAAATCCTACGTCTGTTCCATGCCCTGCATGCCTGCCCGCCGCGACCTGCTGACCGGACGCCCCAATTTCCTGCACCGCTCGTGGGGACCAATTGAGCCGTGGGACGATTGCTTCACGGAACGGCTTCAGCAAGCAGGGATCGGGAGTCATTTGATCACGGATCATTACCATTATTTGGAGGATGGCGGTGCGACCTACCACAATCGCTACACAACGTGGCAATGCTTCCGCGGACAGGAAGGCGACCCGTGGATCGGTCAGACGTCGGATCCCGAGATCCCAGCAAACATCAATGGCAAAGGCCGCAACCAGGACTGGGTCAACCGGCAATTCATGCGCACCGAAAGCGATTGGCCGCAGGTGAAGACCTTCGATGCGGCAATGGATTTTCTGGATCGCAATGCGAACGACGACCGCTGGTTTTTGCAACTGGAAACGTTTGATCCGCACGAGCCATTTACCAGTCCCGAAGAATATCAGAAGCTCTACCCATCAGCTGGAGGCACACCGATTTTTGACTGGCCCGGATATCAGGAAGTCACCGAGTCGGAAGAAGAGGTCGAACGCGCGCAGCATAATTACGCAGCGCTGGTCTCGCTCTGTGATGCGCAACTTGGCCGCTTCCTGGATGCAATGGACCGACACAAGCTGTGGGATGACACCATGCTCATCGTGGGGACGGATCACGGCTTCCTTCTCGGTGAACATGGCCGCTGGGCCAAGAACATCCCAAGCATGTGGGAGGAAATTTCGCACACACCCTTTTTTGTTCATGATCCAAGAGCGCCCGAAGCCGATGGCACCCGCCGGAATGCTCTGGTCCAGCCTGCCTGTGACATCGCACCAACGCTGCTGAATTTCTTCGAGCTGCCGCGAAGCCTGCACATTACTGGCAAGGATCTTGGTCCCGCCATCGCCAGCGACGCCTCGCAACATGAAGCGGTGATGTTTGGTCAGCACAACGTGTCACTGCACATCACTGATGGCCGCTATGTGTATCACAGGCAGGTGACCCGTCCCGAAGTGGAATGGCACAGCTACACTTGGATGCCCACTCACATGCGAGGATTTTGGTCCAAAGAGACACTGAATACTATGGACGGCACCGAAGTATTGCCATTCAGCAACGGCGTCGCCATCCCCCGCTTCCCAAATCCCACCAGCCCCGCAGGTGCCGCTGTAACACATCAACTCTTCGACCTGCAAACCGACCCCAGCCAGGCCACTACCATTCAAGACCCCGAAGTCGAAGCCCGCATGGCAAAGCTGCTCCTGCACGAGATGCAACGCACTCACGCCCCTGCGGCATGCATCGAGCGGTATGGACTGAGATAGTTGCCCATGTCCCGGAGGGACATCTGAGAGTAGCCCGGTGATTTATAGCCGGGTTTACGGCGTTTCGTTTTTTCCGCGTCCCGGAGGGACGCTTGAAGATCCCCGCGGAATGAAGGGTGCACATCGGGCTTTCATTAGAGCATTTTCGGTTTAGTTTGTCGCATATTGACTATGCTTGAAGAAGTTTTTGCATTGATCAGGTTCGAAGGTCTCTAAGGTCTCGGCTAAGGCTTGGATCAGTTGCGGAAACTCGCGGGCAGACTCTCTGCGC
>JBGTCP010000424.1:0-8602 GCA_041748815.1 Chthoniobacterales bacterium | reverse complement strand
CCGGCTTTGGTTCAACGATCTGCCCCCAGCGGCGCATTTGCGTGAGAAACCACACGCAGTCGCTGTAAAACGGATAGGTCGCGTAGTGGCGGAAGAAGACATTGAAGTCCGGCATCTCGCGCACATCGCCTTTGGCAAATTCAAACGTCCCGGTCATGCTGTTCGCGATCACCTCGTAATCCGCGCCCACATATTCCGGACGTGACAAAATCTTTGCGGCTTCCTTGCGGTTCTCAATGCTTTCGTCCAGCCATTTGCCAGCGCGGATTAGCGCTTTGACCACGGCCACATGCGTTTCGGGATTTGCTTCAGCCCACTCAGCTGTGACGCCAAATACTTTTTCAGGATTATTTTTCCAGATCTGTTCGTTGGTTACGACCGGCACTCCGATCCCACGAAAAACGGCGGCCTGATTCCATGGCTCGCCGACGCAGTAGCCCTGAATCGTCCCTTGCGCCATGGTCGCAGGCATCTGCGGCGGCGGCGTCACCGAGATGAGCACTTCGCCGTCGGTGTTTCCGTTGATGTCGTTCGCTGTGTAAAATCCGGGATGAATGCCAGCAGCCGCGAGCCAGTAGCGCAGCTCGTAATTGTGCGTCGAGACCGGGAAGACCACAGCCAACTGGAGCGGTCGTCCGGCATCCGAGCGAGCCTGGACGATGGGTTTGAGCGGCTCCGCCGTGATCGGATGCTCCGGCTTATCCACCGCAAGCGCGGGTGAGTGCTCTTTCATTTCCTCCCAGACCTCGTTGGAAACTGTGATCGCATTTCCATTGAGATCCATGCTGAACGCGGTGACCACATGGGCATGCGCTCCAAAGCCAATACTCGCAGCAATAGGCTGCCCTGCCAGCATGTGCGCTCCATCGAGTTCGCCGCTGATTACGCGATCAAGCAGCACTTTCCAGTTCGCCTGCGCTTCGATTTGCACAAACAATCCTTCGTCTTCAAAGAATCCTTTTTCATGAGCGATGACAATCGGCGCACAATCCGTCAGTTTGATAAAGCCGAGTGAGAGATCAGGCTTTTCGATAGCGTGGAGCGACGGAGCGATGCCCAGGCAGGCTGCCATGGCAAGATTACGGAATGAGTGATGTGTGAGTGTCTTCATACGAGTATGGGTTGTGGTTTGCGGTTTTGCTTTTTGAGGTTTTTAAACGCGCCATCGAACAAATCGGCGCGGAAAAGGGAGGCGGCAGCAGCGCTGCACGCCAGTTGGGGAGAAAGCATTTCTGCGGATTCCATGGATTCTAAAAGCTCATGCAATTCCTCACGGGACGGCCGGTTGAGCTCCATGGGGCCGAATTGGTGAAAGTGCGTGCTCTCAAGGGAGTGCCCATTGCCAGTCGGGAACGGACCGTCGATCGCAGCACTGATGCAGGTCTGCGGCATGTCCAGCCATTCGGGTCCGGCCAGCAAACCGGCCAGGCTCTCCCGCCCCGTTGCTGACGAACATTCTGCGGCGGAGGCATTCAGCCCATGCAAGAGGCGGCGCACAACGTCGGGATGGCCTTCGGCAAAATCTGAGCGCAGGGCGAAGACCTTTTCAATATGACCGGGCATCAATGAATGACTGGTGGCGGCCAGCCAGCCGCTATTTTCGCAGACTGCAAGCGATCCCCACGGCTCGCCGACGCAGAATCCGTCAATCAATCCCGTATCCAGACTGCGGGCCATTTGCGCCGGAGGAAGCACAACGATGCGGCACAAGCGGCTTCGATGAAGCCCGGCAGCGTACAGCCATTTATTCAACAACATCGCATGCGAGGAATGTTTGGCTACTACAGCCAGCGTCACGCCACGCGGAGCCGTCGAGCGCACCCAGCGGCCAAAGGCGATTGCATCGGTGACACCCTCCTGCAAAAACCGTCGCGCCAATGTAATGGTGTTTCCCTGGCGGTTCAGGATCCATGGCACTGCGAGTTTCACGCCGCTTCGGCCCGCGTCGGTGTGGATCATCACTGCCATGGGCGCAAGCAACTGAGCACCATCTAATTCCCCCGAAATCAGCTTTTCACGGATCGTTGCCCAGCCGATCTCGCGTTGCAATTCCACCTCCACACCCGCATCCATAAAATGCCCCATCGCCACTCCAGCGATTAGCGGAGCGGCATCAGTCAGTGGCACATATCCAATGCGCACTGGTCGAAAATTGCCATTCTGTGAAATGTTCAGCTTGATCACAACGGTCTCATTAGCGATCCACGTGCCAGCATTCAGAAACTACTGGTATTCATGCCATGAATGTTTTAATCAGGATCATGAATCCTATTCATATATGAGCGCATCCATTGATTTCAGACAATTGCGGGCATTTGTCACTGTGGTCGATGCCGGTGGATTCACAGCTGCGGCAGGCCGACTTGGCCTCACGCAGTCCGCTGTAAGCCATGCCATCAAAGCACTGCAGGACGATCTGGGCTGTTCGCTTTTGTTCAGAGTGGGCAAAAAGGTACACACTACAAAGCAAGGTGAGGCACTTTATCACCACGCGGTGGGGATCTTCCGACAAGCCGATCAGATCCGCCCGCACCTGGCATCCTTGGAAGATATGCAGAAGGGGACATTGAGGATTGGGTGCACTGCCTCAGCGGCCCAATTCCTCCTGCCCGGCGTGTTCCGGGAATTTAGAGAATGTTTTCCCGAGTACACCATTCAAGTCCGCACCGGAGATACGCCCGCTATCACGGAAATGCTCGAGTCCAACGAAGTCGACGTGGGGCTCGGTCTGCTTCCTCCGGAACGCGATCTGTATGCATGGACGACACTTTTCGTGGATGAAATCATGTTGATGGTCGGTCACCAGCACGAATGGTCCACCCTGCGCCGCGCCCCGCGCAACCGCCTCGGCGAAGCCACCTATCTCATTTATCCGCGAGGCAGTCTCACGCATGCGCTCTTCGAAGAATACCTGCTCGCTCAGGGTGCGCGCATGCGATCAACCATCGAACTCGCCAGCCTCGAAGCCATCAAAGAGCTTGTAAAAATCGGCGTCGGAGTAGGAGTGCTTGCACCCTGGATCGCACGCACCGAAATGGCCAACGGCAGCATTCATGCGCTCCCGCTGCACCCCCGCATCCGCCGCGAATGGGCAGCCTTCTGGCTCAAAAACCGCCCCCTCAATCTCGCCGAAGAAACCATGGTCGGCCTCTGCGAAGCCGTCGGCAAAGCCCACGTCGCGTAGTTTTGGAGAAATCGCAGGGCAATGCTGCTTCCTTGTTTCGAGTGCATTGCGCCCGTTATTTCACTCGACGTAAAGGTTTCGGACTGACAGCTTCTCCGCCATGCAAAACGACGCTCCTGCTTTTCCATTGGTAGATCCGCGTGAGAAGACCTATTTCACGATTCTGCTCGTCTTCTCCATTTTAGCATGGGTGCTGATAGCCATCACTTTAGTCGGCATCTTTTATGCAGCGATGTTTGCGCTTTTTATCTGGCTGGGACACGGATTGCTCGTTGCTGGTTTGCGTGCCGAAGGTGTGGAAGTCACCCCCGCACAAATGCCGGAGCTCCATGCCACTTTGCTTGCAGTTTGCTCGAAGCTGGGAGTGGAAAAGGTTCCCCGCCTTTACATCATCCAGGCGGGCGGATTGCTGAACGCTTTCACAACCCGGCATGCGCAACGTGAGTTCATTGTACTCTACTCCGATATTGTGGAGGCGTATGGCGCGGGCACCGCCGAAATGCGGTTTGTGCTAGGTCATGAGATCGGGCATATCCAACAGCGGCATATCCTGAAAGACATCTTCATTCTTCCCGGCCGCATTTTACCCTTGCTGGGGAATGCCTACAGCCGGGCGCGTGAAAACACGTGTGACCGCTATGGTGCTTACGCGAGCGACGATGTCCAAGGCGCGGTGAATGCAATGATGATCCTCTCCGGTGGCAAGGATTGCGGACGCGACATGGTGCCTGAGCAGTTTGCCGCACAATACATGAACGAGCGGGGATTTTTTATATCATGGCATGAACTGGTTTCCGGCTACCCAACGCTTAGCAAACGTGTCTCCAACTTGCTGGCATTGAAAGGCGGCGTCCCGGCGTCCCATGCATCGCGCAATCCTCTGGCTTACGTGTTTGCGTTGTTCACGCCTTCCGGTGCCGGAGGTGCGGGCATTATTATTTTCATTGCAGTCGTGGCGCTTCTCGCCGGAATTGCAGTGCCCGCATTTCTGCAAGCGAGAGAAAGGGCGCAGGCTTCCCAATCCACTTCCTTGCTTGAAGAGGAAGGAAGTTTGCCAAGTGAGTTCTACGGAACATGGTCCGGTGGCAGCGCTGATCCCGGCGATGGTTCGGATTTTGTTTCATGGGTCACCACTCGTTCCCCGGACGGTAAACTCACGTCCACTTACACCAACCAAGTCGATGGCGAGGTTGAAAACCGCACAGAAGAGGGCACATGGAGCGTGCAGGGTGATCGCTATGTGGAAATCGCCGGAGAAAACTCACCGATTGCTTATAAATTCGAAATTCAGCCCGACGCAAACAGCATCTTGTTTACAGACGAGTCGGGTGCGAATTTCACCGAGACCAAATAGAAATTGTAGTTCGGAATTTGGCTGGGGAGTGGATGGAAAGCTCGTGGATTGGCAGCAGCGGCAAATAATGCGGAACATCAATAAGTCATTAATTGGATATTCGGCACGCGCTTGAATTCATTGTCATTCCGTGTAACCAGCGGCAGACCCGAAGCTACGGCGTGGCTGGCAATCCATAAATCATTCGCGCCAATCAGAGCTCCAGCAGTCTTTAAATGCCGATAAATCCTTCGATAGACGGATGCTGCTTCCGGTAGAAGTGGTGCCAGATCAAGCCGATCACGGGCGAATTGGATAAAAGGATCGTTTTCCTCCTCAAACCCGACAAGAAACTCGCCCCACGCCACCGGTGAAATCTGTAGGCGCTCGCCGGGGTGCGCACGCAGAAAAGCCACAACGGAACCGGGTGCTCCGCGCTTCGACTCTCTCTGGTAGTCGATCAGGAAGCATGTGTCCACCATCACCACGACCACTTATCCTCCGGAGGGCAATCCGCTTTCTGATTGGCCTCAAGTTCGTCCAATACTGCGTCCGAGACTTGAGGAACGGCGTCGAACGCTTCCAACCACGCCCGTACCGTCGCGGCATCGTCGTTCCAATTCCCCCGGTTTATGACTTGTGAAAAGGACTCGCTCGGATGCCGCCGGGCTCGCCGCAAACGCATGTAAGCATCATCGGAAATCGAAATGTTTTTACAACCCATACCCATATATGTATGGGCGCTTCGTGGACTGTCAAGGCTTTTGGGATTAAGGTAGTCGTGCACACGGGAGGAACTCCGGCTCTGCTTCGATTTTTGGCACAAAGCGCCCAGGGTTTGAGGAGGGGTGTGATTGAAACTGGTGCCAAGGAGCGGGATAGGGGCGCTGGAATTTATAATTACTAGAACTGTACAAATTTACGCCTATGCTTAAATTGAGCAGTTAATGAAACCAAATCAAACCCAAGAGATAGACCCCAAACGCGAAAAGCAACTTCACGCCAAACTGCGCGAACACCCTGAAGTCTTCGAAAGGATCGAGGCCATTCTAAATCTGGCCTCGGCCGGGAGCGATGGCCAGAGGCTCAACGCCGACCAAATCGAAGACCTCCTCATTGAAGAGGTGCGCAAGCTAGGGCAAAAGACCATGGAAAGCTGGGCAGCCGGGGCCGAAGAGCGAGCTTCCAGCGACCTGCGAGCGGAGAAGCCGGACATCCGGGAGAGAAAAAAAAACGGCTGAAGTGGTGGAGCACTTTTGGCCTGGTGAGCGTTGATGAACGGGTATGGCGTAGGCGATCAGAGAGCTATCTGCGACCGTTAACCACCCGGATCGGAATCAGTCACCTAAGCAAGAGCAAACGGCTCCAGCGCGTGCTGGCGGATTTTGGTTGCGAGCACTCGTTTGCCATGGCTTCACGCCATCTGCGAGAGCACTACGGTTTCGAATTGGGGGCGACTGCGGTGCGGGACGCAACGCTGCTCCATGGCCGGCGGGCACGTATGCTTGAAGAGACGAGCACCGCCGGGAGCTTCCGCATATTGCCCAAGCAAGGAGAAGAGCTATTGGTGGCCGAAGCCGATGGGAGCATGGTTTGCACTGTAGCCAGCGGAGGCAGGCGCAGCGGCAAACGTCCACGTGAATGGAAGGAAATGCGATTGGTGGCTGCGCAAGCGCAAGGTAAGGCCCGTGCGGTTTATGGTGCGGGCTTCGCGGATGTGGAACTTACCGGGCGTCGCTGGGGACATTGCACGCGTGAGGCAGGTTGGGGCTTGAAAAGCCGCATACACATTGTGGGCGATGGGGCGGAATGGGTCAGGGCACAGAGCATGGAAGTCTTCGGTGAGCAGGGCCGGTTCCTGGTGGACTTTTTCCATGTGAGCGAATACCTGGCCCACGCAGGCACAGTGATCGTTGGTTGCGCAGCTCTACGGCGATGGCTTAAAACCCAACAACGACGACTCAAGCGAGGCAAAGTCTCAATGGTCTTGGAAGCCTTGAGTCCTTTCATTGAGTCGCCTGAGATGAGCGAAGAGCACGCCCCGGTGCGTGCCGCTTTGCGCTACCTGACAAACAGAGCCGGGCAACTCGACTACCCGGCAGCTATTAAGGCCGGACTTCCAATTGGTTCGGGCATGATCGAATCCGGACACAAGCATGTCCTGCAACCGCGTTTAAAAAAAGCCGGGGCCGCCTGGAATCCCGGGAATGCAGATGCAATCGCCCAATTGCGTGTCATCCGCTCCAACGACAACTGGGAATCACTCTGGAACCACAAGCAGGCAGCCTAAAGTCGGCACCACTTTCAATCACACCCGATGCCAGGATACTGGCCAGTTCTCATCGGGCGTTTTATCAAACAATATGCTACGTACTGGCCTCATTTCATCAGGCAGAAGCGCTAAAACGAGTTCCGAGACGCTAAGCGCATTAAATACCTCGGACCGGCTCCGCAAATGCCGCACGCATGCAGAGCCAGCGGAGGAGGCAACCGCATCAGCTGCCTCACGAAGAGCCACTACTTGCAAATCGTCGAGCACGCCATAAACGATCTCAAATCCATCTTTCCCGAGGGAGTGCTGTGTATTCTTCATTCAAACTTATAAATCGGGTGTGATTGTAAATGGGTTCAGATTTTGAATTCACCGTTCGCGAACGCCAACGGCGTTTTATCTATCAGCCCATGGTTGCGAGGCACGAGCTACCATGGGTTACAATCCTTCTGAGAACAACTCTGAAGGAGTTACAGCATGGGGTTTGGGATAAAACCCCGTTGGGGTTTGTGCGTTTAATGCATCGTACCCAGGGTAGCCGTTCCTTCGTCACGTCAACCCTGGGCTGTAAGATGGAACGCCGTTGGCGTTCACGGCACCAATTTCAATCACACCCATCGGACTCGCTCAATAAGGCCCGCGAATCAGATCCTTGATTTCCTTTTCATACAAATGAGCGAGTGCTTCATGCACTACGTCGGGAAGCGCTGGCATGGGTGATGCGGATACATTCGAGCGCACTTGCGAAGGCTTGGATGCTCCAGGAATAACAGTCGTCACAGCCGGGTGATCCAGGATCCAACGCAGTGCCCACTGCGCCATGGCAGTGCCTGGCGGACAATGATGAGCGATCAAATCCACAACCCGCAATCCGTCTTCGAAGGAAAGGCCGGCCAGGGTTTCGCCCACATTGAATGCTTCACCATCTTTGTTAAAGTTCCGGTGATCACTGTCAGCGAACCTGGTCTCCCGGCTCCATTTCCCACTCAATAGCCCGCTCGCAAGAGGCACCCGCACAATCAGCCCCACCCCGCTGGCAAGAGCTTTTGGAAACAATGTGGCAATCGGTTTCTGCCGGATCACATTAAAAATAATCTGCAATGAATAAAGTTCCTCTACATGCTCGACGCACCAAATTGCTTCCTCCATCGATTCCACACTCGCACCGAACCGCTGAATTTTGCCCGCATCACGCAAGGCCCGAAGCGAGTTCCACATTTCGGGCTTCTGCATTTCGACAAACGGGATGCAGTGAAGCTGAACGAGGTCCAAACAGTCCATTTGCAGCCGCTCGCGGCAGGCATCAACCG
Source organism: Chthoniobacterales bacterium (assembly GCA_041748815.1). Lineage (GTDB taxonomy): Bacteria > Verrucomicrobiota > Verrucomicrobiia > Chthoniobacterales > CAKUMP01 > JBGTCP01. Next base: position 503 of record JBGTCP010000424.1, on the reverse strand, counting down.
CAGATTCCAGATTGGCCGGAGAATAGTCGCCCGGATACATGGATCCGCGTCCGATCTTGGTTGCCACAAATACCGATGATGGGCGTTGCGCAAGAAACTCGCCAATCAGCCGTTCACTGCGACCTCCACCGTACACATCTGCAGTGTCAAAAAACGTGATCCCCTCATCCACCGCCGAGTTCAGAATTTCAAAAGCAGTTGTATCGCTCACCTCCCCCCAATTCCCTCCGATCTGCCAACACCCCAGCCCCACCTCCGAAACCGCACATTGGTCCTTTGAAAATTTACGCGTGTTCATTCGGCACCTTAGAAAGTGAAGTATAAAACTGCCAGCTTGATTATTGGCAGAAAAAGAAAGCCGGCGTACCACGCTTAATCCAGATTCTCATCGCTCAACATCTGCTGTCACGGGCGTGACAAAAATTGTACCGCCGTTCGCTATGGCAACTCGTTCCCCGATGGTTATTCGGGGCGACAGCACCAGCAGCCGGCTGAAATGCCAT
>JBGTCP010000423.1:0-2287 GCA_041748815.1 Chthoniobacterales bacterium | reverse complement strand
GTTTTGTTTACGATTGGGTCGGCGGGTCCGATTTTTACAATGCCAATAATCCAAGCTTCCCTGGCATTGGATGGTTCCTCCACTCCGTGACTTTCTCCGGGCTGTCTCAATATAGCCCGCGGGCGGCGTATGCCGTGAATGTGCCCGGCACGCAATCGATCGTTTTCCCTTCCGCCGGGACTTATGCCTTACGTATTGTGCCTCAGGGCAGCTTCAACCGGCTGCCTGCGGGACCCGTTACAATTGTCACGGTCAATTAAAAACAACTTCATAGGCTGGAAAGAAGTCAACGGCCTGCAGACAAAGACAACCGGCCAATCGCGCATCGCCATTGATTACTAAGTGGATTCGACAAAAAACGACCTTGCGATGGTCGCGGAGGTTTCCTCCAATCTCGGGGCCTGGTTCACACCTTCGGCACCGGGTCCCTTCATCGACATCCGCAATGGGCGCATCGAACAGGTGAGCCAGAATGGAGAAACGCCGGGTCTCTGTGGGATCCGGCGATGCGTCCTCGTTATTCCTGCGTCTGCGCTCGAGCTTGGGTTCGAACTAGGAGTCCTACCATTTTTTCTTCCCGCCCTTCGCACCCTTGTTGCCGGGTCGCTCGCATTCGAGCTGAGCGCATTTTGGGAATGTCGGTAATGCTGGGAAAGTCCTCTCATTGTGGAAAAAGAAATTGCAGAAATGGAAAAACTTGACCTCCAATGTCTTTAAACGGCATCACAAAGAGTAACTACAGCCTAAAACCCTCTAATTTCCATAAACATCACAACCACTAAACGTTCCTGCCTCACTTCGGCACCGAAGCTGCTTATTATGGGATGAGAATGAGAGCAATAACTTTAAAAATCGGCATAGTTTTGATGGCAAGCAGCCTTGCGCAAGTTCATGGGCAGGCGTTGAGCTACGACATAGGTGAACCGACCCCCGAGGAGCAGCTTTTTGTGGAGTTGGTGAACCGCGCACGAGCGAATCCGACTGAAGAGGGGCAGAGGCTGGCTGTGATTGACGACGTGCTTCTGCAAAATACCTTTATTTCCTTCGGCGTTGATCTCAACATGATGAAAGCGGAGTTCGCAGCTATCGCTACCGGGACTCCATTGAGCATCAGCAAAGCGCTTACCAGTGCTGCCCGGCTTCATACGGTAGATATGTATGCGCATGGGTTCCAAGGCCACACGGGCTCGGATGGCCGCACCGCTCAACAGCGCGCAACCGCTGCAGGATTTACCGGAGCTGTGGCAGAAAACGTTTTTGCCAGCATCGTGAGCCCACTTTACGGCCACGTCGGATTTGAGGTGAACTGGGGATCAGCTGATTCCGTTGGCGGAATGCAAAAGGGTCGCGGACATCGCACGAATATTCATAACCCGAGTTTCCGCGAGATCGGAATCGGGATGCTCGACGGCCTCACCATTAATGGCTGGACGCAGGTCGGTCCCAAAGCAGTGACGCAAAAGCTGGGCTTGGCAAGTACTCCGAAGCAATTTATCACGGGCGTGGCGCATTTTGACCTGAATGGGAATGTTTTTTACGATATGGGTGAAGGCGTGGGTGGCGTGACCGTGACCGTGGCTGGCGTCAATCACTTTGCGATCACGAGCGGATCGGGTGGCTACAGTGTGCCTGTCCCGGGAAATGGCAGCTACACCGTGACGTTCTCTATGCCCGGCCGGGTGCCATGGTCCACCGTAGCGACGGTCACCAACGGCGGAAACGTAAAAGTGGATTTCCGCCCTCAATTCATCGCACCGGCGATTGTAAACAACAAAATCCGGCGGACGAACCGTGAGGAATGGTTCAGCTTCACAGGCGCCCTTGCTCCGCGCACCGACACGCTGCAGGTTGGCAGGATCAACTCCACTCCGGGCAGTATCACGACTGCAAAGGTTTCCGAGGTGATTCTCAAAACCACCCCTGGATACAAGGTGGTCCAGACTGCCATTAAACCCAGGAATACCACCAGAGCCTATCGCCTGGCACATTTTGACAGACCGCTGCTGCAGGAAATGGAAATCAAGCGCGACTTCCTCGCGGCTTCGACCTCGACAATCAGTTTCCGCTCCCGCTGTGTTTTTGCCGGCAAAGGACAGGTCGCCAAGCTTCAGGTGAATGACGGCACAACGTGGAAAACCATCTGGAGCCAAGCCGGTGACAAGTTTGACAATGACTTCGTGCGTCACACGGTTTCACTCAGCGCTTACGCTGGCAAATCGATCCGCGTGCGTTTTGTCTACGATTGGGTCGGCGGGTCCGATTTTTACAATGCCAATAATCCAAGCTT
>JBGTCP010000422.1:0-9566 GCA_041748815.1 Chthoniobacterales bacterium | reverse complement strand
GGATGAATCTCGCATTCCTGAAAATAGAGGCGCATCGGCCATGGCTCCTCGCCGTTCGCCAACTCTCCTTCCGCTGGGTCAGGCTGAGGAATCTCAAAGCTGCCAACCCATTTGCGCTCATCGGCTGGATGGGCGGCGAGTTCGAAGCTGAGCGGCTGATTGTTAAGTCCAGAAGCCTTTGGAATATTCTCCCAGCCTAGCGGGTCCATTTCCGGGTTGGCCGCAGCAGGGAACATGGTGCGGTTGAATCTTTGCAATGTGGCGCGAACCACTCTACGAACCCCGTCGCGATCGTTCGGGGAAAAAATTCCCTCCAGAACGCAACGGACACCAAGGGACTCTCCGTCTTTCACATACACATCCAGCACGCGCTGGGGAAGCAATTGCTGGCAAGGTACATTTACCGGTTCGGAGAGTGCGCATTCTCTGAGCGCGTAAGGTTGGTAGCGTGCGACTGTGAACCAGACGAAGGGAGTGTAGCGCGGCGCGTTCAGAAACACATCCACGTACCACTCCTGATGGTGGAAGTGGAATTTGGGTTCATGCACGGCCAGACCCACCAGCAACGGAATCGCAGCCCCCTCCAGCGCGGAAGCCCCTGCATTGTTCGTCGATTTTGGACCTGCCGGGAGAAGCGGGACGCCTTGCGGAGAATTGGGATCGGCTCCTGCAAACTGGTCGAGTGTTGGCAGCCCCATGGGCACGTCGAGGTTTTGTTCGGCTGTAGGGTCGCTCGCCCAGCGTGTGATGCTTCTGAGATAATTCCCCGCCTCTGAAAGTTTGGGCCGTGTGTCATGGGGGATGATAACTGCCAGTTTTTCGTCTTTTCCGCTTGAGAACCAAGGGCGCCCCAGCCAGATGCGCGTTCCGCACGTCCGCCGAATTTGGCAATGAAACTCATCCCCGCGGGAGGCCCAACGATCCGGCCCGTCTTTCGGGGTCCAGCGAAAAATAGGTCTGGTATCGGTTACCAATGGTGGCTCGGGCCGCTGCGTGGCCGGGATTTCAACACGACGCCAGTCCTCGGTTCTGTCGCATGGAAGTGGGTTGGGAAAACACGGTTGGTCGGGAAAAAACTCCTCAAAGCGGGTGATTCCCAGCGCTCGATAATATACCGTCCGGTGACGCCGATCCCCTAAATCGTGGCGATAGCGGATTTTCTCTGCCGGCCCGCCCCGCGGATCGAGCGCACGAGGCATTTCGGGAACCAACTCGCTCACAGTGAGATCTCCAACAACGATTTCCACATGCTCATCCTGTGACCATCCGATGCGATGTCCAATTTTCACTTGAGTCTCTCCTGGCCGGGCAATTTCTCCCCCGCCATCGGTGGAGGCCTGCGGAATATGCTCGAACTGCTCCTTCGGCAGGATATGCTGCAGTTCCCGCCGCGGCACGCGTGGGAAGAGACTTGCCGGGTCGTCCTCGTAAGCCTTTGCGAGGGCCGCCTGAAGGCGAACGGACCCTGTGCTCGCTCGATCAAAAATCAGGTCCGCATCAATGATAACCCCTGTTTCCCCCGGGCGGCGCTCCGCAATTCCGAGTTCCCGGATCTCAGGCGGGCTCTCAGGATGATTCGTGACGTGCCTCAACCGAATCCTTGAAGACCGTGCCACAGCATGCGGCTCGTTACATGGCTTGTTCCGGGCATCCAGATGTGGCCCCGGCTCGGTTGTCAGAAAATAATTTCGCTGAAGTCCAGCACCATTGTGGCTTCCCCGAACCACCAACCAGAAGTCCGCGTTGCGTGGGATGCCGGCTTTCAGTTGGTAATTCCCGCCATTGCCTCGATTAATGAACGGTAACGGGCGTTCCGCATCCTGAACAAACAGACGGAGCGGATTATTTGAATCGATCATCTTGTCTGGCCGCTTCGGTCGCTGCAAGGTCGGGATCGAATCAACGGGCATGGTGATGATTGGCACTGACTCGTGCAGATAGTCCTTAAGCTCGATCACCAGACCGCCCAGGTCGGGTTCCGGCACCGCATAAACCCAGTCTCCGAGGGCGTGTGAGTATCTGAGGTTATTGCGGATATAATCGTAGATGGTCCTGCCTGGCTTTGATTCCCCGGCAGCTGTTGCTAGCTCGTCGAACCAGCCGCAGAGCTCATGCAAGCGTATGCTCGCCGGAGGTGGCAGAATTTCCAGCCCGATCTGGCTTGTCGAAAGGTACAGCCAGTTGCCCGGGTCGGGTTGAGTAGGGCACCAGGCGGATCGTCCGATGATTGCCGGTTCATCTCGTTCTAAAATGGATGTAGTATTGCCCGGCACGGAAGGTTGAATGACCGGTGCAGCCAGCGGTTCGAGCCTCAAAAACGTGACATCATCGCTCCATGAACTTTTCTCTTGCAATGTAGAGTTGCGAGTCATTCCCGTCAGGTAGTAGGGGAGAATCTGGAACTGGTACTTCCAACCGAAGCGCAGTGGTGGGAATTTCTCGCCTATCGGAGGCGACGTTTCCACTTCAAGGGGCTTCCAAGGCGTGGGGCCTGCTGAAGTTGGGTTACGTTCGTCTAAAGAACTCTCGCCCGCATCGCGCAGTACGAGGCTCCCGCCGTGCCAGTGGAAGATGGAGTCATCGAAGATGAGTTGCTCGGGGAGTAGTTTCAAGCCGGAGAGTTCACCTTTCAGTTTATGCTTCCAACCCAACATCTCCACTTCCGCAACGGAACTTAATAATCGCAGCGATTTTGATGTGTCACTCCCGCGTGTCTCAGTATTTCCCAGAAGTCGAAACACGGTGGATTTCAATTTGACGTGGATAGTCGTGAGGCAGGGATTCCCCGCATTCCCAATCGGATCTATGAGCTTTGGCTCAAACGGCAATTCATCAGGTTTTGCCCAGGCCTCCGCGTAGTGTTCGAGGCGGTTTAGATCAGCGAGAACTGCTGGGATTGCATCCAACTCAACCGGGCTGCCGAGCGTCGCCCAAACTCTAAGTCGTTGATTGAGGGATGGGGCTCCGGGAATTGGGACCAGTTCAACCCGGTGTCCCGGCTTTAGCATTGAGCGGTAAGGCCCAGGCGACACCACGATGGCGAGATCGGGGACACGCTCGGGGCTGCCCTCACCCTTCGGATCTTCCACGGTTGGGGTGTAGCCAATTTGAACTAATAGCGGAGCAAAGTTTGAGGTTGGCCAGAACCTTGCAACCACTGCATCGCTGGTTAGTTCTACTTCATATAGGTGAGGGGGTTTTCCGGGTTGAATGGAATTATCAAGTTCCTCCTTCGCTTTTGGTTCTTTCCAACTGTCCACTCGAACCCTTGCAGCAATGATCGTGGGTTGCCCTTCCTTAGCCGTTGGATCGAAACTGACTCCAACTGGTTCTCCATTGTCATCAAGCTTCAGTTTATGGAGTGCTTCTCCAAGGGATTCCGCAATTTTAACGCCAAAGGATGCCGGGGGTTTCGATCCTTCGACAGTTGCGATGAAAGCGTCCCCTTCCTGTCTCAATCGGCACGACAGAAAATTAATAATCTCAGCCCGCTTCACTCTCCAAACGCCATCACGTTGTTCGACGTTAGCCAGCACCGGAACATTCCTCGGAGGCGCGGTCCAATTGTGGCGCGGCTGGCCACTACCCGCGGGAACATTTATCATCAAGGTTTCCGGTGTCAGCCTCGCCGGTTTCCAGTCACTTGATCCGACGGACTGAAAGAGGTAATCCTGCTCGGAAGCGCCCTTTTCGTTTGGCTTGAAAAAAGCCAGGACCAGATCGCCGGGTGGGGGTTCGAGTTGAATCGAGCGAAGATTCCATACCAGGGTTTTTCTGGCCTGGTCGAGTTCAATCTTGCACGTGTCTCCCACAATCAGGCGGGGGGCTTGATCCCACAGTGTCCCGGAGACAGTGACGGAGGGGGTTGTTCCACAGGGGTTGACTGTGGCGGAGATTGAGAGCCCTACCCGCACTTGGCCTGGATCTGATACATCGGCAAGTATATCCACGCCACCCAATCGGAACCGAAGCTGAAGCTTGTTGGATGGATTTTCGCTCATTGTCACTCTGTCAATCGGCTTGCCATCTGATGCAAAGCCCAGAAACACTGCGGAATCAGGCGGCGATACCTCGACTAACCGCTCAACCTTCAGGTCGCCACTGTGAGTGTTTTGCAGGATGTCAGCGCGGAACATGCTGCCTGCGACCAATTCTGTGGGCTGATCTCCTGTGAGGGCATGCGTGGCGGTGGACTTGGGGATTCGAATGATTTTCAGGGGGCGGACAGGTTCTTCCTCGTTGGAGACGAAAGGGAGGAACTCATAGTCATTCGGGTGCATACCGCTCGAGGGTTGCGCCACGAGTTGCACCGAGCCGCGCTGCTCTACCTGATGGCCGGATTCTAGTTTCACGGATTCTGGAACGCGGAGTTTTTCGCCTTTTTCGATGCTGAGTGCTAGTGCTCCCAATGCCTGCACGAATGATGCAGCATTATCTGTTGCTACAGCATTTGAGTTTCGGACAAGCATGACCCCGTTTTCGGTACTGCTATTCTCGCCCAGAGTCGCTCGACTTATGCGATAAGTCGGCTCGGTTTTGGAGTCTTGGGTGTTTTTATCCGAGAATGGTTCGACCACGCCAGCAAGACCGAAATCATCCGGCGATTCACGAAATTGGGCACTAACAGTAATGAAGAATGACTCATCTTCCGAAACTCGGCCGGACAGGTCCACATACATTCCTGAAAGTATCGGTGGTTGACCGAGCTGCTCCCGACTGTGAATGAGGCTTCCGATGACGCCTTGAGTCCAGTGGAGAGAAGATGCAGCGTCTTCTTTCTTAGACCTGCTATCCGGAGTCCCACCATCCCCAGTTCTATCGGCGATGAGGATCTGTCCGCGAGTTGTTGACAGAAGATACAAGCTGCAAATCTGCTCATCAGGGAACAAGACTTGGAATGTGGAGGTTAATTCGCTGTCAATAAACCGCTTCATCAACCATCCGGAAAGTGGTTGGTTTCCTTGCACTGCGGTTGGAACGATACATGCTGGTTCCCGGGTTTCGAGCAGCGGTGGGCTATGCTTGTCCGCCTGTGGATCGCGATACGTGAGCTTGCGGGAGCAGAGGTCAAATATCTTCGGTGCGCCCGTCTCCGGGTTGGTGACTCGCGCTCGGATCACAAATCCACGGACAAGGTCGTCCGCCCACCAAGCTTCGCGGTTTCCCTGATTACCCACGGCCTCAAGCAGGCTGCGCTGGTTTTTCGGATAGCAGGTGATCCCATGGCTTACTAAGTCCAGAATTGCACGATCTGCCGCTGCCGAGTTGCGACGGACGTGCTTTACTTCCTCCGTGGCATCATCTGCTTCGCGTAGCATTGCCCGCAGCGCAGCTAATGAATCCCATTGGACGAATTCAACTTCCTCGGGCCGAACATAGCTGGCGGTAGGGTCGAGAGGTGAGCAGGGCTGGGGGAGCGGATGGAAGCCTTTTGTGAATCGGGTGGGTATGTCTGCTCCACACAATAGCCTCGCTTCCGGGGTGGCCTCACGAAGGTCTGCAAGATTTAAAGTTGCCCGGATGAAGCCGACTGTCGATTTGTTGAAATCGAATTCGAAGTCGAGAATCAGGCCGATGGCTCGAAGCAAGGCGGCGTCATCGAACAAACCGGACAAGACCTCTAGTATATCCGGATGGCGGGGCTCCTCCGAAACATCATTCCTTGGGACATCGGCCGACCCGCTGCGGGAAATATTGTCCAGCTCAAGTTGAAGTTGCCTCCGTTGTTCGGGCGTCCATGGGGGAGTTGCCGGGTTCTCAAGTGTGGCATTTGCCCGGTCGATCAGGTATTTGCCAAACACCGCGTTGATTTGCGCAGAAGAAAATGCACTAACGGCCATTTGATCACTCGCGAGTGCAGCGTTAGGCGTGAGGGTCTGTGAAGTCTCAATATCAGCCGATTTTCCTGAAACACCATTTACGAATGGATTGTGCTGCTCGGGGTGCGCGTCGGCGCAGAGTGAAATCATGTGCCAGAATCGATCTGCAAAAGTGTTCGTTACGTTCATGCAGAGCATCAATCGTGGATTCTCAATTTTAGTCCACGTCTTCTCGTCGGGTGAGTATTCGAGCTGGATGGCGGGACGTTGTTGGGCGTCCTCTTTCCCCGCAAGCCACCTTGCAACGCCCGGCCAATTCTCAAAAGGCAGTTGAGTCGAACTGCCTCGTACGGGGGGAGGGTTTTGGATGTCCTCTGACGTGACCACCTTCGGCGAAATCAGGATCGATCCTGTGGCTTGCTGACCAACCATCCCGGTCGGAACGACGGTCATAAACAATTCTGTGGTCACATTACTCATAAAGTGTTTAGCGGCTGGTGGGTCGCGATCAGTTTATGTCAAACTGATCCCAGTAATTTCTCCAATGGGCTTTATTGCGGCCAAAAAGGCAAGGGGTGGCCCTGTCCGGGTCTCTCGCCTCGGAGGTGTAGTTTCCTGACGTCCCATTCTGCGCGACCATCAATTCAGTCGGCCAGCTTTTCGGGAGCGAGATGGCCGCTGTTCTTGAGCCCTGAATACGCTTCTCGTATTCGAAGCGTACGGTTTTGCTGAAGAATGCCACCTTCACACGGATTGCCACTATTGCCCGCCCGTAGAGTTGAGAACCAGTGCCTTCCCTGCGGTAACTGAGCCCGAGATAGATCAGAATTGAGATTTCGATGAAGCCGAGGACCACAACACTCCCACAAATGCGCAAGTAGCCTTCAAAAATGGTCTCGAGCTTTGAGCGCTTGAAGTAGAGGCCCGCCATCACGCTTACAGTTCCGGCAGCCACTCCGACATTGAGTGAAAGGGCGCCCCCGAATTCGAGTGCCCCTTCTACCATGCAGCGTTCTGGGTCGGTGGAGAGTTCGATCGCAAGAAACCCGCCGCCCGCAAATCCGCTGACAGAGATCCTGAACGGATCCCACCGGTCACTGAGTGCAAATCGGAAGATGAGTGGGTTCGATCCAGCGATGGGCAATCCCAACTGGAAGGTAAGGCCTATGTTCTCGATGGATACCGCGCCGAACGACATCGTCGGCACAGCAATCCGCATCCCGGCGAAAATATAGTTCTCCCTGAGAGCAATCTCGATCCCATTTTTCTTCAAAAATGATGCCAGCATTTTTCTGGCATCGTCAACGAACTCGAGAGGCCCGAGAAACTGGATTGCGTCCTCGGGCTTTTCCCCTCCCAGTTTTGGGACGCAAGAAAATTTGCCATTATCTGAAGTAAAGACCAACGACTCAAACTGGATCTTCATCATTCCTGCCACAGTGAGATCGAAGGCCCCGAGCGATCCCCGCATGGTGTAAGATGGGGGTCGACTTTCCACACCCGGTTTAGGAAGCCAAAGCGTGGCCCGGCTGTCGATCCGGAATTCGGAGTCGCCGACCAGCTGCCCCGACTCGGGCTTCATCACCTTAAGAACGCCCAGATCGCAGTCCTTCATTCGGCTCTTCCACGCTTGAGTACGCTCGATGCGGTCGGGCAGTTCGCTGACTAGAAGCTTAGGTAGTTCGCCAGGGTTTCTAGCGGCCTGGATCACTTTGTCTAGCGGAACTTTGCCGAAGAGCTTGGGCATGGAGGGCGGAAGCAGTTGAGCAACTTCCGCCTGAAAATCCCTTTCAACCTCCTTAAGCCCGTCACGCAGGGCCTGTTCGGCTTTTTCCATGGCCCGGACGCCCTCGCGCTGCATCGCTCCAAATTCGCGCGAGAGGCTCTCGATCCGGGCAGTCGCTTCGGCAACTCCTGCGCTGCGGGCCAGCGAATTGACTGTGCCTCGGACGTCCGCATAGACGCCAGCTGCGGCTTTTTGTGCTCTGTTCGCAACCTGTTGAACCAAGCGTGTGCCCGCCTCGACGTATTCTTTGTTTAGCGCGATCTGTGTTAATCCCTCAACTCCTGGCAGGTTCACCTCGAGGGAATCGAGTTTTGGATGCGCCAAAAGTGCCCCGAGCCCGTCACCGATTGTTCCGACGTCGAACCGCATCTTCGCAATGTCTAAAACCGCTTGGCGGCTCTGATCCTGAAAACCTCGCAGTAGTGACGATGATACCAGGGAAATCGACGCTCTTTGCACCATGGCACGCGCCTCACCTTCGAAGACGTTGGCGCGGGCATTCAGCGTGGTGGTCAGAGCGGCAGCCACCTCGCCAACTTCCTTACGAAAATCTGACAGCTGCTTTTTGATCTCGTTCTTTGCCTTGGTATCGAGATTCTCGAGAATCTTTTTGGCCTCCACAGAGGCGTCAGGAGCCTTCAGTGCGGCTTCGAGTCTTTCGAGGGCTTCGTCTGCGTCACCGAAGCGTTGCCGCAACGCGTCAAGCGCTGGGGTTGCCTTTCCAAGAGCAGAGCGGATTTTTGTCATCGGCTCATCGAGCAGCTTCTTGAATACCTCGTTAAGAACCTCCCGGCACTGCGCTGGATTCATCGCCGCGCAGCAGACAATGAAGATGTCCAGATGCTGCGCCTGCAGCAATGCCTCACGTCCCGGACCGGCGATTTCAACGCGCAGAGTATCAAGCCTGGTCTTCAGCCCTTTCGGCAAACGTAGCTCCAGATTCTTGAGGTCTTTTTCCACCTCTTCCCATTCGGTCTTGCTGAGCAGCATAGACTTTGCTAAACCCCGCTGGATTTGCTGCCCTTTATCGCGCAACGTTTCCAATTCCGCCTTGCTAAGTCGCATAGCCCCCTCGGCCCTTGCTGAGGCCTGCACCTCGATCTGGCGAAGAATCTCTAAAGCGGCCTTTCCAAGCCGTTCCGGGATGTCCCCTGGTGTTGATTTCAGTAGGCTGAGCAGAGGCTTCGGGACGGTTGAAAATTCCGTCAAATGCTTATTCCCAGCCTGCACGTCAATAATCTTCTCGATGCTGGCCCTGTGGCTGCCAAGAATGCCCTCTGCCTCCGCCCTAAGATTCGCCCATGCAGAACGTGCTGCCTCCCGTGCGGCTGTGGCATCTTCCTCCGCGACAGCCTCAACGGAGTGCAACCGCTTTTCCAATTCCTGCAGACGACTTAGAACGCGTGTCCGAGCACGGTCGATCTCGTCGCGGAGGGTTGCAACCACCCTGTTGCCGGTGGCGTCGAGGAGGCTTTCCAGCCTGTTCACGACTTGGGATGGTGTGCTGGAGGCGATCAATTTTTCAATGGCTTGTTTTGCTTGGTCCGCTTCGCCCCCCAGCGTTGCGAACTCTTTTGTCACATCCCTGCGTAATTGGATTACTGCAGCCCTCATTTCCCTTTCGAAGCGACTCTGGAATTCCTGGAGGCTGCCGAAAGTAACCTTTGCGAACCGGTCGAACCTCGCTAGCCCATCTTCGGCCTCGGCAAGAACCACTGCCAACTCTGTCGAGACATCGTCCAGCACCGAATCGATTGCCCCGGTCATTTCTTTTAGTCCTTTGGCCTGAATATCCTGGGCAATAAACGCGATCCTGCGGTGCAGTCCTCGCTCATCAGGAAGCACCTCGCGAACGGCTTCAAGCAACCGTCGGCATCCCTCGGCAGGATGGTCAACCGACTCAAGCATTTTCTGAAAAGTTGCATCACTTCCGCCCAACGCTCCACGGAGTTGGGTTCCCC
>JBGTCP010000421.1:0-6333 GCA_041748815.1 Chthoniobacterales bacterium | reverse complement strand
GACAATCTCTGCGCTATGCCCATCTTGGCGCAACGCTACGGCCCGTTCACGTAACTGACGATGTAAGCTTTGAGTAGTCATTCCTATCTTCTATCACGCGAAAATAGAAAAAGCGACTAATTAAATCGAAAATGCTCTAGTGCCTTGAAGTCAGAGGAAATCCCGTGCAAGCTGGGAATCGCACTATGGCATCAGCTCCCGCACAGGATGGAATTTTTTCAGTCACTTCGCTGAATCGCACGATTCGCGCATTGCTGGAGGGAGAATTTCCCGACCTGTGGGTGGAGGGTGAGATCTCTAATCTGCGCCGTCAGGCATCGGGGCATGTGTATTTCACTTTGAAGGACGAAGGCGCACAGATTTCCTGTGTGCAATTTCGCGGTAGAGGTGGGGCGACCCGCACGACCCGGTTGGAGGACGGCATGCTCGTGCAGGTAAACGGACGTCTGGGTGTTTACGAACCCCGGGGGCAATACCAAATCGTCGTGAGCGTGGTGCAGCCAAAAGGAGAAGGGCTGCTGCAGGCAAAATTTGAAGCACTCAAACGCAAGCTCGATGCGGAGGGTCTTTTCGATTCAGCCGCCAAACGCGCCCTGCCGGATTTCCCTGCGAAAATCGGCATCGTGACATCACCGACCGGCGCCGCGATCCGGGATATGCTGCACGTGCTGCAACGCCGTTCACCGTGGATCGAAGTTCTCATCGCATCCGCACGTGTCCAGGGTGCTGGTGCCGCTGAAGAAGTGGTCGCCGGGATCACGCTGCTCAACGAAACTGATGTGGATCTCATCGTCGTGGCACGCGGGGGAGGAAGCATTGAGGATCTTTGGGCATTCAATGAAGAGATCGTTGCACGGGCGATCAGCGCATCGCAACTTCCTGTGGTTTCGGCCGTGGGACACGAGATCGATTTCACGATTGCAGACTTCGCTGCGGACTTGCGGGCGCCAACGCCCAGCGCGGCCGCCGAACTCATTTCACAGGATCGCGAAGATCTGCTGCGCCGGATCGAGCGGCTGCGGCAAAGCATGCGTCAGGAGTTGATATCCTCGGTGCGCATGAACCGGGAAAAGATGCAGCGCTTCCGGCAAAGCTCGCTGCAGCAAATCATCATGCGCCGCATCGAACGCGAGCAACAGCTGGTCGATCAGTATGCGGAGGTCATCGCGCGTGAAACGGAATCCCGCCTCGAAAAATACCGGGCTCAGTTAACCATGACCTCCCGCCTGCTGCGCCTGCACCACCCGGCCGCCCTGCTGAAAACTCGCGGTGAGTCGCTTTCCCGGTTGCAGTCGCTACTCCGCAATGCGGCCCGCAACCAGCTCGAGGACGCACGCAAACGCCATGAGCGATTGCATGCAGTCTTCCGTGTCCTGGGCCCCCAAGCCACCTTGGAGCGCGGATTTTCCATCACCTCTCTTGCCAATGGCTCCGTGTTGCGGGACGCCTCGCAGCTCAAAACCGGCACAAGACTCACCACACGACTTGCCAGCGGGAGTGCGGAGTCCGAGGTCCTGGAGGTGAGCGCATCATGAGGGTGGTCTTTATCGGCAGCGGTGAAATCGGGCTTCCGACGCTGGAAGCCCTTCTTGAAAATCACCAGGTCCTCGGCGTGGTCACACAGCCGGATAAAGCCGCCGGGCGCAGGATGGAGCTACGTCCACCTCCAGTGAAAGTCCTCGCCACGCAACGACTGGTCCCGGTGTTTCAACCTGTGCGCATTCGTGATGCGCAGGCCGTCGCACAGATCGCCTATCTCAGGCCCGAAGTGATTGTGGTGATGGCTTACGGGCAAATTTTGCCGGATGCTGTTTTGCAGATCCCGGGGGCTGCGTGTCTGAATCTGCATGCCTCCTTGTTGCCAAAACATCGCGGCGCCTCGCCCGTGCATGCAGCCGTGCTGAATGGTGACACCGAATCTGGGATTTCTGTCATGCACATGACCAAGGCACTGGATGCGGGCGATGTGGTCCTCATGAAAACGCTCAAGCTTGGCCGCCGCGAACGCACCGGACAGCTGCACGACCGCCTCGCCGCTCTGGCGCCGGATGCGATTCTTGAAGCACTGGAAATGATTCGCAGAGGCGACGCACCGCGCACGCCACAAGACGACAGCTCCGCCACTTTTTGTCCTAAACTGTCATCCGCCTCCGGTCATATCGATTGGTCTGCGGGACGCTGTGCGGTGGATCGGCAGATCCGTGGAATGGCGCCATGGCCCGGTGCTTTCACGATGGCCGCGTGGCCCGATGGATTGAAAAAATGGAAGATCGGATCCGCTTATCCGGTGCGCCGCGTGAGCGCACCTCCCGGCAGAATCGTGCGTGCGGACTTCCGGGGCATCGTCGTGGGCACTGGCGACGGAGCGCTCCTGGTGCGCGAGCTGCAGCCCGAAGGGAAGCGCTGGATGCGTGCAGAGGATTTTTTAAGAGGCAATCCCCTCCCGCAAGGACTGCACCTGCGTTGAACCCGCTGGAATGATTCCAGAACTCGTCGTATCTGATCGCTCCGGGGATACGTAACTGACAAGTGTGAACGAACTTTTGGAAAATCTACCTGGCCGTGTGCCATTCATGCTATTGTCGAACACGGTATTTTTCCCGAATACAATCCTGCCTCTTTTCATTTTTGAAGAACGATACCGTCTGATGCTGACTGAGTGCTTGGATGGACCCCGGTTTTTCGGGGTGGCCCTGGTGAATCCCGGCATCGATGAGGTGCGCAGCGAAGCGGATGTCCACCATGTTGCAGGGGTTGGACTAATCCGCGCCTGTGTCGGGCAACCCGATGGCACGTCCAGTCTGGTTTTGCAAGGAGTCGCGCGCACGCGGGTTCTGGAGTTTGACCGCTCGAGACCTTATTGGCAGGGGAAGGTGAAAGTCCTCACTTCCACCCCGCGTTCTTCCAGGACCTTGGCACTGGAAACAGAACTCATCAGCCGTTGCGGCCGGTTCGGTGAACTCGGCAAAGAATTTCTTCCTCAGCTCCAAGGCTACAAGCCGGGAACCTCGGATGCTGCCGTGCTTGCAGACGTGGTCGCGGCAGGCATTGTTGATGACGTCCTGTTGCGTCAAATTCTCCTTGAAGAACAAGACACCGATGTGCGCTTGCAATTGTTGGTGGATGCCTTCGGGTGAATCGCTTTAATCCGCCACTTTTGGAGCATTCAAGGCTTTGCTGTAGAAGCCGGATGGATCGAAGCAGCAGACCCGCCGCTTTCCCGAAGCGAGCATACTACATGCATCGCTGATACGCTTCACCCGGGTCTTGGCCTGCTTGGCGGAAGTTACCCAGTGGATCCAATCGAGCCGGGCCATGGGCGTGGTATCTTCCCACACCGCGAGGGCCTCTGGAGCTGCAGCGAGAGCTTCGCTTAGATCGGATGGGACCTCAGGATCAGGTTCTTCTTCAAGCTGAGCGATTTCAAAAGCCACCCTGTCGCCAATGCTCACGCCTGCGGATTTAACCAGGGCTTCCTCGATCCGCAACCAATGACTGAGCTGACCGTCCGGCTCCAGCGTGGCCCGAAAGCCGTAGCCATTCATGGCGACATCCACGGTCACCCTCCCTCGCCGTGCAAGCTCGGCACTCACTTCCCTGGGCAACACTACAAAGGTCCACGGAGCATCTTCTCCCGGGGCTGCAGGAAGGAGAAGCTCCGATCTAAACTGGGATTTGCTGCCGTTGTGTTTCATGCAGAGTCAATGAGTTGTCATGGGGTGGTGACCTAAACAAGATTTAACCGCCAATACATCCAGCGGAGTCAGCATTGGCGATCTCCATTACCCATCCCCCGTGGTGGCTACCTTAAACTAAACAAACAAAATCCAAAACATATGAAAAAACTACTATTGAGCTTAGGCGTTGCCGTCGTGAGTGCCTCCGCAGTGATCGCGGCAGAAACCACCGTGACTGAAACAAGCACAACCACCAGCACAGGAGTTATCTCCGAATATCAACCCGGTTCCACATTCATCCTCAAAGAAGAGAGTGGACCGGTCACCTACGGCTACGGTGATACAGTAACCTACGTGACCTCCGGTGGCGAGACCATCGAAGAGAGCGCTGCGCGCACACGCATCCGCGCAGGTGTCCCTGTGAGTGTTGATTACATTACAGACGGCGACAAGCGGATGATCAACCGCGTGACCATCAAAGAAGAGACCGGCACTGCCGGTGGCACCAGCCGCACCAGCAGCACGACCACCACAGGCACCGGTACTATCACTCAATTCACACCTGGTACAACCATGATCATCAAAGAGGAGAGTGGACCCGTGACTTATGGTTATGGCAAGTCTGTGACCTATGTGGGCACCGACGGCCAGACGATTGAGGAAAGCGTTGCACGCACCCGCATCCGCGCCGGAGTCCCAGTGAGCGTCGATTACATCACCGAAGGCGACAAGCGCGTTGTTAATCGCGTGACGATCAAAGAAGAAGTTACCACACGGTAATTCCTGACCCGCTATTCCACAATAGCGACCAGATCGGTCGGCACCCCGGCAAGGGGGTGCCGACCTTTTTGTTTGTGCCGATACAAAGTGTTTGTCGCTATCATTGGGCGCTCCGCACATTGACTAGCCGATGCCGTGAACGCCCAGCGACGCTCCATCTTATCCTGGTAGGAAGCATTATACGCATGAGTCCCAACGGGCATGCGCGTCAAGCCAAGGGTTTCTTTGGCCCGACGGGCCTAAATTCCATAGCCCAGCTCGCAGGGCTGGGTCCACAAAAATTAAGAATTTGCGGGCTGAAAGTCCGCGATCCGGTGGGGTAACCCAACACTATCCTTGGAATCGCGACCTTTCAGGCCGCATTACTGATTCTGAACATAAACCCGGCCCTTCGAGCCGGGCTATGGAATCGTCGCGCCTTTGGCGCTGTGTTCTCCCGGCAACTTGGCGAGCATGCCCGGAGGGGGCTGGTGTTACTGAACGCAGGGCCTTCTCAGAGTTTATTTCGCCCGCCGGAACACGTGCAAGGGCTGCAGCAGCCGATTCTCAGGTCCAGTGCTTTAGTATGCTCTTATTTTTCTCCAATCGCCTTGGCTGCTTTGGTTCCATAGGACTCTCGATCGTTGGCACACTCCTTTTGCTGGCGCTCTTGCGAGGGTGTGCTGCCTGACGATCCGCGGAATGCTCCGGGTCTAGTAAGAGCGGAAACGCGCGCTGCTGGACGTCCGCAACGCTGTCGAGGCGACTACTCTTCGGAGAGGAAGCCGTTTACCAGATGCACTACACCGTTCTGCGCACGGATGTTTGGAGTGTCGACGATGGAGGCGGAATTCAACAGCGGCCCGCGGCCGGATTGTTCCACTTTCACTGTTTTGCCGTTAAGAGTGCTCAATGATTCGGGAGTCTTTTCGTCCAGAAGGATTTGACCTTTCACGACATGACCGCGAATTAACTCGGTCAGTTCTGCCCGGCCTTCATCGGTAAAAAGCTGATCCACTTTATCTTTGCTCATGGCTCTGAACGCGCCGTCCAGTGGAACAAACACCGTGAACGGACCGAGACCGTCGAGAGTAATGACCATATCGCAGTGCTCGAGAGCTTCGATGAACCGTTGAGTCCCGCTGATATCTTTGATAGTCCGAACGAGATCGTGTGTGTCTGCCACGCTTTTGTCGTCTGTCAGTGAAGGGTTGATTTCTGTCGACTGAAGTTTCACGTCGTCCGCAATGCAAGCGAAACTCATAGTAAGACTGATCGTTAATGCTGCAGCTAATATTTTCATCCTTTAACTTCGGTCGAAGTTCTGTGCACGTCAAATTACTTCGGGAGCAAGTTTCACTCGATGAGGTTCATGCCTTATTCTCCAAGCAGGGTTTTAGCCAGTGCCCGGGCGGATGGCGTGTCGCCGCCGAGCATGCGGGCAAGCTCGAGAACGCGGAGATCGGGAGTGAGCTCGGTCAGGCGGGAGTTCGTGCGTCCGGCTTCCACTTCTTTGCTCACCACGCAATGCGTGCGGGCCTTTGCTGCCACCTGCGGCAAATGTGTGATGCACAGAACCTGATGCGAAATGCTCAGCTCATGCATTTTTTCACCGACCGCGTGCGCGATTTCACCGCCGACATTGGCATCGATCTCATCGAAGACAAGGAGTGGGATAGCGTCCTTGTCAGCAAGCGCGGTTTTCAACGCGAGCATTACGCGGGAAATTTCGCCGCTTGAGGCAATCTGCCGTAAAGCCTGCGCGGGCTCACCGGGATTCGGGGCAAATTGAAATTCCACGGTCTCCGCACCGCGCTCGCCCGTGCGCGGCAACGGCTTGAGAAGGATATCGAACCCGGCGCGCTTGAAACCAAGATCCGCCAGATGCTTGCGAACG
>JBGTCP010000420.1:0-3549 GCA_041748815.1 Chthoniobacterales bacterium | reverse complement strand
CTGGTTGATATTCAGCTTAAAGCTCTCGTCCTCGACCCAATAGGCGTAGCGAGCGACGGGGGGATTCGTCGCGGATTTCGTCTGGCCCGGGGATTCAAGAATCTCGACCCAGGGAACGCGGATTTCCTGAGGAACAGCCGCCCCTGGAAACTTGCCAACCCATCCATTTTCGTCGGATGAAAACCGGGAATGGTTGATATTCACGGAATTGGCTTCCGCAGTTTGTGCCAGTGTGAGCGATGACTCGTAGCTTGCGGCTGGTGCCGTGGTCGCACCTGAAATGAGCGGACGCATGAAGATAGAAGGAGCACCATTGCTGCCCACATGCGCTTCATTTGCAGGCAAATCGCGGTAAGTGAAAACGGTGCCGGGAGTGGCTGGGGCGTCAGGAGCATTTGTGCCGCCCATTTTAGGATCCCAGAAAGTCGCAGAGTCCGGGAACTCGGTGAAAAGCTCCAACAGAAGATTTGAGACGTCTGCCAGACCCGCGTCTGCCGCCATCTCGGCTTTGGTGAGAGTCGCGTAGCTGCTGCTCACCCGGCGCTCGCTCATCGTGAGCCGGGCGAAAACGGTGAGAATGACTGCCAGCATGGCCACGATGACGAGGGTCAGAACGAGGGAGAGACCCGAACCGCTTTTGCGATGCCCAGGGCGGGCGGTCTTTACACAACTAGGTCTATGAGTGGTTCCCATAACTTCAGAGTGAGTGGCGCACGTTGAACGTGCGGGAATCCTGATCGAGGATGTGTGCTTTCACCTCAGCTGGGGTATCGGGATCAAAAAACAGAGCAGCTGGTTTGGCCGCAAGCACTACCATTTCAAACTCCACAAAAACCGGCACAGTGTCTTCCGTGAGTGGCTGGGGTAATTCCGTGAGGTCCGCAGCCAGAAACCGGGCTTTGAAATCCACCACATTGGCGGCGACCAGCTCCACGTGGCTGGATGCGGAGGATGAAGTGCCAGGAAACAGGTTTCCCCCGGCAGCGAGACGGGTGAACATTTCATTGCTGGGAATCATACGACGATAGAGTCCGGTAGGCCCTTGCGGCGCATCTGCAGGCGGGGCCACAAAGTAGTCAACTCCGCAAACATCGCTCAGTGATACAGCAGGAGTGCCGTTCGGCTGGACTGCTGCCGGAAGCCGGGTCATAAAACGAACGGACGACGGACTATTCGTGACGATCTGCAAGGTATCCGCGCGTGTCACGCCGGGCGCTTCGGGAATGTAGGTGGAAAATTCCCTGGCAAGCATTTTGAGCGACGCCCGCGCTTCGCGGTAAGCATCGATGCGCGACTCCGTCGATTGCCAGGAAGTAAGCACTCCCAAAAGCACCGAAAGCAGCATAATGCCAAACACAGAAGTTAGCGCGGTCGCCATCATCATCTCCACAAGTGTGAAGGCAGAAGATTCGGACTTTTGGATTACTACCCGAGGGTGAGTTTTCATGGAGCGGGTGTGATGGAATTCCTGCTCCGGGGAGAGATTTTCGAATGAAAAACGAAGGATTCACCGTCGAGTCGCTCGGGCGGCGTGTGGACCCGAATGGTCACGTGAGCAAATTGGGATCGATCGGCCAAAGGTGACACTTGGACGCGTGCGCGATATAACGCGACGGGATCATTTGGATCCACCACTGAACCTTCGCCGTCAAAATCTATGATATGTTCGCTGAGCTCAATCCAATCGATCTCCGTGCGTGAGGTGGCAGGGTCAGATGCTTTTACCACAAAAGGTTGAGTCTGATACGGAGGGTTAAGGTCGCCGAGGATTTGTGATGCAATGATGGTGGCTCTGGATTCGTGTCGGGATTCCGAACTCTGGAAGACCAAACCTTGCATGAGGCCAAGCATTGATAGAACCGCGAACGCAAACACCCCAAGAGCAAGGGTAAGCTCCACTAGCGAAAAGGCTTTCATGGAATGACAAAACCCCTGCTCCCACGCGGAGATTCCGGCCTGTTGAATGTGCTTTGCAGAGTGTTTCATCGGTTACCTGCGCAATCCATAGATTTCGAGACACACCTTGGCAAGGATTTCTCTGTGACGTTTTTGTAACATAACGTCTTTCATCATCAATCAATGGAAATCAAGGGCTCTGCGTTATATAATAAAACCTAAAAGACAGCTGGAAACGCGCTGTTTGTGCTTAGAAGAGGAGAAATCCAAGCGATTTCGCGATTTCTCGGCAGACTTTCATGTCAGCCTGGTTTTCTCACAAATTGCCGCGGTAAGACCAACGAGGCGGCTGGTTTCGCGCTAAACTTGGAGTTAAAGGATGCGGAGTTCGGTCGCAAAAGACGGGTCCAACACGCACCGACAAGCTTGTGAGATCCGCAGATTTGGCGCGATCATCAAGGAACCCAGCAACAACGGTCTTTTTGGCCTCACATCGGAGCCGGATTTCAGGCGTAGCCTTTGCGAGGTCAGATAACAGGTCATGGATGGCACTGACTGGCGCGAGGGGTTACTCACTAGAAAGGCCACGCTTCATTCCTGTTCGTGCGGAGCTTCCCGCATTGGGCGCATTTGTTAAATCAATGGGGCTAGTGTAGCGTGCGAATTTCAGGCTACGGGAGAGCGGGGCTTCTTACCCGCTTGGAGGCGGCACAAGACAGGCAAGAGGCAGACAGGAATGTCCGCCCTCCTTTTGCGGCTCTCAGAGGTGCGACCTCACTGCGGCTTTGAAACGCCGCTCACCCCTCCAGAACGCTGCGCATTTTTTTGGCTAGCGTTGATGGGAGGTAGGGTTTTTGCAGGAAATGAATGTGGGACTTCTGGTCGTCATCGTGCGCGATGGCTTCTTCGTTGTAGCCGGACGTGAACAGGACCTTCGTCCGGGGCGAAAAAATCTCAAGGCTGTTGGCGAGCTGGCGCCCGCCGATGTGCGGCATGACGATGTCCGTGAGCAACAGGTCGATGTCCTTCGCCTGTCCTGAGTGGAAGAGCCGAAGCGCGTCTTTGCCATCGACTGCTTGGATCACCGTGTAGCCGAGGGTTTCCAGATTCTCTGCCATCAGCTTGCGCACAGCTGCATCGTCCTCCACCAGCAACACGCGTTCGGTGCCCCCGACGAGTTCGCAAGTCGGCATGGCTGCTGTTGGGGCTTCAGGCCCATCCTCCATGGACTTTGCGATGGGCAGGTAGACATTAAACGTCGTTCCACGGCCCTTTTCGCTGTAAACGTCGATGTGCCCGCCGCTTTGCTTAACTATGCCGTAGGACATTGCGAGTCCGAGGCCGGTGCCTTTGCCATTTTCTTTGGTGGTAAAAAACGGCTCAAAAATGCGCTGCTGGACCTCGGGGCTC
The DNA here is from genome assembly GCA_041748815.1 of Chthoniobacterales bacterium. Lineage (GTDB taxonomy): Bacteria > Verrucomicrobiota > Verrucomicrobiia > Chthoniobacterales > CAKUMP01 > JBGTCP01. The sequence goes on along the minus strand of JBGTCP010000420.1, from coordinate 243 downwards.
ATTCCGGTTCCGTTATCGGTGATGGAGAGCCGGATGTAGTGCCCAGGTTCGACGTCCATTCTTCGCGAAGTGAATGTTTTATCAAGGAAAACATTGGCGGTGTTCATGACAAGATTGCCGCCGCGTGGCATGGCGTCCCGGGAATTCACGGCCATGTTGACGATGACCTGCTCCATTTGACCCGGGTCTACTTTGATACTTGCGAGATCGGGATCCAGCTTCGTGGTAAGGGATATGTTTTCG
>JBGTCP010000419.1:0-5370 GCA_041748815.1 Chthoniobacterales bacterium | reverse complement strand
AGCGCGAATGAAAAGGTCTGACGCACTGTCCAAATGCTCATGCGGATCGAGCATAGCAAGTTGAACTCGACCACAAGAGCCACTGAAATTGCGAGTGAAATGCTGGGCGGTTTCCTCTGCGGTCTCACCACCGATGTCGCTATTGACGCATTCAGTCAATGCTGTCTCATATAATCCACAGTCTTCCAGCACGGCACGATAGGCATTGGCCAGATGTGGAGATAGCCGGAGTCGCCTCGCCTCTCCCCATAGATCCACGGGAATGATTGAAGGTGGAAGCAGACGGTCGGTCATGACTGTTCGTCGTCTTCTGTCACTGAGTCACCACGGCTATCAGAAATTGAGGTGCCAACTCCCATTATGCCGGAGGCAACGCCATCCGTGTGGGTCATGTGCCGCATGATCAGGCTTTCGAATCCTTTTTCGCTGGTGTCGGTTTTGCTCATAGTGCAGACGGTCTAGTTGGCTGAAGCATCAGCTGGCGCGCCAAAGGCTAGACGCGTAGCGAACTCCATCCGCTTGCGCGGGGCGTAAACACTTTTGTCGCGCAAGAGCTGGTCGAGTTTAAGCAGGTTTATTGGTCGCAGGATTATTTCTGCTTTCGAGGTGCCGCGCAGCGGATCTTTGACGAAGATCACCTGTGGACGAGCCGCATCTTCTAAAGTGGGATAGATAATCGTTGCCCGGCGATTGCCGCGCTCCTGCCCCAAGGCATAGAGGGCGAGCTGATACAACATCTCACGCGGCAGATTCCGTTCCCAGAGATCGCGATACTTGGCGTCCAGAACGGCTTCAACCTTGTGATTGCTCAGCACAAGAAAGTCAGGACGGAGGGTTGGCGAACGACGGTTACGAGGATTGGTGGCCGGATCGTAGCTGAAGACTCCTCGCAACACTCGTTCATCTTGAACCTCGTAACCAACAAGGTTTTCGCCAAGAAAGCGGGAAAGGAGTGCCTGAAAAAAACGGTTCATATCGAACAGGAAACCAGCAGCGGGGATGTGTGATTTTGCGGAGGTTAAGTCCGCGCCCTGGGCATTTAAAAGCATCTGAATCAAGGTTAGGGCAGGACGGTAGGCGCTGGTGCGGCGGTCGAGGGAGTGCCATGCTTCGGTGAAACTAGCGGTGTCCAATTCCTTCGGGGTGATCCTTCCAGCAAAACTCTTCGCCAAGCGTCGGACGCGACCGCCCAATTCACGGTCCAGCGTCATTCGAGCGGCCAGTTCCAATCCGCCATGTAAGACCTGATTCATACAAGTGTCCTCACTTCGAGGATAATGGACACAGGGCAAAGCCACCCCGGCGCTAGAGGCGACTTGCATGTAGTGGCCGAAATCAATCCGTCCACGCGGACTGGCGAGCATGGCCTCAGTGCGAAGGTAATCGCGGTGGAGACCACGGGAGAGCAACTCGGACGATTCGGCAGCCAACTGATGAATCAGTAAATCCTCGAAGCTCGCTTGTGAAGTTGCATAGCCAACTTCGTCGAACAAATCCAAGTGACGAAGCCGGTAGGCATAGCGAAGTAGATTCATTAATGGCACACCGAAAATCTTGGGCCTAATAGTAATGATCAATTCGCCCAAAGCAAAACGCCCGACATACGAAGAAGTCCGTAATTCTAAACCGCGGGCCAATTCAAGAATTTCAATCCGTCCTTCGCGGGTGAGCGTCTCGGCCAAACGCTGGGCGGTCGGATAATTGGCCAAAATCGGCCCCGCTAACGGACCTCCCTTGGATGGTTCCCGCGTCTCCCACTCGGTCAAATTGACGTACATCTGGGTCATTGATCAGATTCTTCAGACTCATCCTCTGGTTCGGGAGTCGGTGTCAGATGAGTAACGGCATCAATCGATGTGGACAATTCCGGCGTGGGCACTAGCAACGCCTGTATCAAATCCTGACGGCGGGCAGGTAGGAATAATTCCTCGCGGACGCGCTGCCGCTCTGCATCCACTATAGCTCCTCCCAAAATCTCAGTGAGTGCGTTGTAATCCTCGTAACAATATTCCTCCAGCAGCGGAATTATGTCCTCAGCGATAATGCGGGAAAACTTTGCGAAATCTGTAATTGGCGCTCCGTCATCGTCCATCAAGTAGGCATGCCCGATTTGAAGATTGCGGGCGTCCCTGCCGATGTGTTGACGGATGCGGGAGTTTATTGCATCGAGCCACTGGCCTAAAGGAATTTCCCCGCCCGCAATGGCACCGGACAACGTGGAGGAATCCGGCATTAATTCTACGAATCCGAACCGGCGACGCAAAGCGGTATCAAGCAAGGCAATAGAACGATCCGCTGTATTCATGGTGCCAATGACCAGGACATTGGCTGGTATAGAGAATTTGTCTCCAGACAGAGGCAAAATCACTTCCTGCCCGCGTTTGTTCTTTTCGAGTAGGGTGAGTAATTCTCCGAAGATGCGCGGGATGTCGCCCCGGTTTATTTCATCAATGAGCAGAACAAATTTTTGATCAGACGTGACAGCATCGCGGCACAGTTTCTTAAAAATGCCGTCGCGCTTCTCAAAAATCAACTGACCGCTTGTGCTTCCCTGAGGACGATAACCTTCAATAAAATCCTCATACCCAAATGCCGGGTGGAACGTGCAACAGCGCAGCAACCCGGAGTTTGAGTCGGCCCCGTTGATGGTGACCTTCTGCTCGGTTGTAAGGTCCGCATACTGGCATCCAAAGGCACCGATAGCCGCTATGTCGAGAGCCGTCCGCTTGCCCCAATAGGTTTTGCCGGTCCCCGGCGGGCCGTAGAGAATGGCCTGGCCTTTGCGATCCAAGATCGCCTGCAGCTTTGCAGGAATAGCACCTTCCAAGCGAACGGTTCTACGAATGGGTTTCGGGTGCATGGGTGCTGGGGCGATGGGCGCAGTGGGCACCGGCAACGACGGGTCCAACAACTGTCGCTCTACTGCTACAAGGTTCTGATCATCTTTTCGCAATTGCCAGAATGTGGTTCTCAATCCCTCTTTGACGGGTAATTTCCATTTCGGGGTCACATGCCACTCGACTAGGCGACGGTGCGGCGCATTTTCCGGTGGTGTCGGCTCAAAGCGGTATGGGCCTTTGACCATACCAATACCAAGAATCCGCTCACCGTCTGCGGCAAGCACCACATCATTTTCAGTCATTTCCTCGGCAAATTTCCGGATCTCCCCAGCTTTGCGGGAAGCCACATTTGCCTCATAATCCGGGTATGCTTCGATTAGCATTTTCGTGATGGATTTTTTAACATCGTCACCAGCGAGCACGCTGGTCAAATCGCCAAGCGCCGGCCAGCCAACAGCCGCATAGCCACCAGCTGCCATGTCTGTCCACACGTCTTGAGCATCGCCCCCTTCTCCTAGCTTGGTGCCGATGCGCCAGTATGTTGCGGGCATTCCATTCCGTTCATTGAGTACAGCGGTAAGGTGATTCATGGGCCATCCCATTTGGTTCGCGATGTTGACAAAACGGCCAGCGGAAACATACAAGCCTGCCTGGGCAGGTGGCAGCTGGAGCAATTTGATTAGGTTGTGCCGTTGATAAGGTTCAGAGTGAAAGTCATCTAACTTGTCTGGGAAAAGCAGACTTAAATATTTGTGACCCCAAGACCGTCGGCACACATCCGGAGCGACCTCGTCCAACTGATTCTGCAAGGCCAGATATGCCTGATCATCCGCTCCGGCGGGCAAAGCCTCCATCGCAGCCACGGCGGCCAACAACTGGATGCGGTGTTTCTTTGCTGTGGCAATAGCGTCGTCTTTTGACAGAATGGTTTGATTGGTCGGATGACCGGTCATCCATTCGCCGGAGTCCTTGCTTTTATAGAGTCCAAATTTAAGCGCGTTACCGCCGGAGATGCTTCCGAACTGGCGAGTGGCAAATTCGTCGTCGCTCTTAAACTCCAGCCAATAGACGAGACTATCCCGGCCGCCGTGAGCGTGCATTGTGTTTAGTAATTCCTCGCCATCCAGGCTCTTAAGGCACTCTGGACCGAATCGTTCTCGAAACAACGAATATAATTCAGAGAGCCGGTCTTTGATTATGAGTTCGCCACGTTTAAGGAGTGAATCATGGACAGTCTGCAAGGACTGCTGGATGCGTGGATCTAGTGGGGAGTCAATTGTTGGCATTATAGTTTCTCGTTAAGTCTCGTCTTGTCCGGGCGGCTTGTCGGGAGGCGCGCTTTTCAGGTCTGGTGTCATCGTTCTTTCGACGGGCGCTGCATCTGCCAGGGGAGAACCAAATATCGTCTCTTCAAGACTCGGCAACTCAGCGGCCACAAACTCCCGCGCATAGTGCATAAGCCAGTCGTATTTGGGCTTCGCGGAGTCTGGCGCTACTGCACGCCCGTCGATCAAATGCTGACAATAGCTTCTCAAAAACATGGTCGGGTCATCTTCGTCGAGAAAGATGGGCATGAAGTCCAGCATCACGTGTTCAGATCGTTCAGGTTCGGCCATCCACTCGCAGTCTCGGAAAAGGTTGCCCATGGGGTCGAAGTCATCGCTGTAGCCTTCGCTAGCTTTCATGGAGCGTAGTTGCACAACTAGATCACGACGTAGGATGATCACAGGATTCTGTGCAAGCTCGCTTTCCATTTTGTAAGCTTCCACCAGCGCCGGACTGAGGAGAATATCACCTTCAAACCAGAAGTAACCGATCGCAATTCCCCCACGAACTAAATTCCCGACGGACGCGCAGCGTGCCTGTGCCAAGCGCATCGATTCCAGGAAAGTTCCCACGATCTCATACTCGCTGTTGATCTCATCGATGGGGTTGTCGTCCAATTGCTGAGCGATCACCAATCCATCAGACAGGGCAATAATTCGTTTCCCCAGACCTGCATTCAACTCCCCTTGATCAGCATAAACGCTGGCAGTCTCCTTATCGAATTCTTCATGTACGTCCCTCATCCGTCGGGACGCCACCTGGAATTTCTCAGGCGTGTCCGCATTGCATATCTGCTCACGGAAACCGAGCAGATCCACCCAAGCCACGATACACCGCTTAGGTTCGGGCTGAACTTGCTCGAATTGGGCACGCCGTGCAGCATGTGCGGCAGCCTTCTGTTTGGTAGACGCTAGAGCTTCTGCGATGATTCCGTCAAGAGGTCTACCAGGTGGGATCTGGTTCTCGTGAGATGTGTTGGTCATAGTGCAATGTCCTGGACTTCGATCTCTCCCAGCTCCTCATCACCGATGGGCTCAGTGACGGGCTCGGCGGGCATCTCCGGCAGCTTGGCGGCGGCTTCGCGCACGTCCAGCTTGCCCGTCACGAGGTCGGCGGTCAGGCGCGTCCGGTATTCCTGCATCAGCGCGATTTCTCGCTCGGTGCGGGCGATGGCGGTGTTGAGGTCTGCCGTCGCAGTTTCGGA
>JBGTCP010000418.1:0-3409 GCA_041748815.1 Chthoniobacterales bacterium | reverse complement strand
GCCCTGGGTGGGTTTGCCGGTTTGTTTTTCCACGCCCATGTAGGTGCCGCCCTGCATGCCTTCCATGCAATAATTCTCCAAACCCGCCTCGCAGTGTTCGCAGTGCCTGCAGCTATCGACGAGGCAACCAACGCCCACAAGGTCGCCGGCTTGATGTTTGGTGACATTTTCGCCAACAGCCACCACTTTGCCGATGATCTCGTGTCCTACCACCTGCGGGTACTCAAGCGGCATCCATTCGCCGCGCGCGTAATGCAGATCAGAATGGCAAACTCCGCAGAATAAAATATCGATCTGCACATCATCATCGCCGACTCCCCGGCGCTGAAAATCCCAGGCTTTAAGCGGAGATTTCGAATCAAAGGCGGCGTAAGAAGAGGTATGGATCATAAAGAAATTCGTCGTTTCATTTGCAACCTATCTTACTAATTAGTATAGCGCGACTACATTAATGCCCAATTACTCCAGATCTTTCCGCGTCATAGTTATTTTGTGCAGATTGCCCGTGCTGACATTGGCAGCCGGATCGCATGTTCTGACTGTCAGCGCACAATTCACGGCTCAATTAGCCGCAGAAGCTTTTTGCTGCGGCCTTGAGGGGTAGGATCGGGATGATAATTCAGAGCTGCGGCAAAGCGCAAAAATGCTACTGTCGGTCCGCCCGTTGACATTTTCTCTACTCCGCACTCACACACATCAAACCACATGACACTACTCATCACATACATCTTGATCGCCCTTGTGCTTTCATTCATCTGCTCCTTGCTAGAGGCCAGCCTGCTTACCATCACACCATCCGCAATCAACAGCGCAGAGCAAAAGGGCCTGCGCTGGGCGCCGCGCATGAAAGCTTTCAAGGCCGATATTGATCGACCACTTTCGGCCATCCTCACACTCAACACTGTGGCTCACACTATGGGTGCAGCCGGAGCAGGTGCGCAATACGCCCGCGTTTTCGGCAACACCGGGGAGGCCATCTTCGCAGGTGGACTGACACTCGCGATCCTCATCCTCACCGAAATTATTCCCAAAACACTTGGTTCGCGGTTCGCAGTGCAGCTCGGTGGCACAGTCGCCACTATCGTGCCCATCATGATCATCGGCCTGGCTCCATTGGTTTGGTTTTCACGACAGATCACCAGCTTCATCGCACCGAAAACTCACGTCTCGAAGGACATGCACCGCGAAGAAATCCTTGCCATGACCAGGCTTGGCGCGGAATCCGGCCAGCTCGCTGAGCAGGAAAGCAGCTTCGTGCAGAATCTGATTCAGCTTCACGCCATGAAAACGTGGGATATCATGACCCCGCGGCCTGTCATCTTTTCACTCAGCGAGGCCACGCCGCTCACCGATTTTGTGGCCGCTATTGAAGACAAGCCTTTCAGCCGTATTCCGGTCTACAAAACCAACCGTGATGACGTGACCGGATTTGTCATTCGCGGCGAGGTCCTCATTGCACATCTGAAGGACACCAATGACACGATGAAACTGGCCGATGTCCAGCGCCCCATTGCTGTCGCTGCCGAGCACACACCCGTCGATGCACTCTTCCGTCGTTTCATCGCAGAGCGCCATCAGATCATGCTCATCGTGGATGAGTTTGGCACCACCGTCGGACTTGTGACTTTTGAAGATGTCATCGAAACCATTTTCGGATTTGAGATCCTTGATGAAAAAGACAAAGTCGCCGATCTTCAACTCCACGCCCGAAATCTCTGGAAAGAACGCGCGAGAAAAATGGGCATCAATCTGGATGAAACCGAGTATCAGTGAAAGTTATAGCCCAAAAAGGTGAAAATGCGGACGGACAGGATTTCCAGTGAAGATGGACTCGAACAGGCGATTATTGACAACTGACCATGGTCAGACCATGGTTAACCTATGGAGATGAGTGTTAGTCAGTTTAAAGCAAAATGTCTTGGCATCATCGAGCGGGTTGAGCGCGAAAAGATCGCTGTCGTAATCACTCGTTATGGCAAACCCGCCGCGCAATTGATATCGGCCGGGAGCGTTCCGGTCGATGCCGACTGGTTTGGCAGGGGAAAAGGTGCGACTATCATCAAAGGCGATGTCCTGCAAACGGAAGAGGACTGGGATGCCGGATCATAGGCATAAGCATTGGCATGGACTCGTTCTTGATACCCACATGTGGGTCTGGGCGGTCGCTGGCGATGAGCGGGCAAGAGCACTCTCGGAATTTCCAGGCCCCATGATCATCCCAGCGATCTCAATCTGGGAGGTTGCAATGCTAGCCTTGAAAGGACGGCTTGAGCTTTCTCCGAGCCCTGAGGATTGGGTTGAGAAAAACATGTCGGCGCCTTTCCAGCTCGAACCGCTTCATCCCGAAATCAGCCTTGAAAGCTGCCGCTTGGAAGACTTTCACGGAGATCCGTCGGATCGCATCATTGTGGCGACCGCCATGCAACTTGGATTGCCACTCGTCACTGCTGACTCGAAAATCCAGCACTGGAATCGCTCCTTTCACAAAATTAACTGCCTCGATCCGAGCCTCAGTCCGATTCTGCCATAGTTTATAACCGCAAATGGGGCGCTATCGAGAACCCCAGCCAAGATTCAAAGGCAGTGCGGAACTTTCCCTTTGCATCATTAGCTGAGGCTGTCAGGTTTTGCGGATGAGGATGCGCAAAATGTCAGCGAACGGGCCTGAAGTTTCTGTTATCGGATTAGGGACGATGTCTTGGCCGGGATGCCATTTCGGGGAATCCAACTCCGAACCGGAAGTGCTGAGCGCAAAATCTCCGACAGCCATGGTGGAAAAGGCGCTTTCGTTGGGCATCAAGCTTATCGATACTGCAGAGGGATACGGGCGGGGGCTTGCTGAGAAAAAACTCGGCGAAGCCATGCGTGATCTGGATTGCCGTGAAAAACTTACGATCGTCACGAAAACGGGTCCGCTTTTTGGAGAGGAAAAAAGTGGGGACCGCGGCTGCAATCTTTCGCGCACTCATATCCTGGATCGTGTCGACGCGTACCTGAAGCGCCTTGGGGTCGATACGATTGATGTTCTGCTCGCGCATTGGCCTGATGCTGAAACGCCCATTGGTGAGACGATGTTGGCGATTCAGGAATTAAAAGATGCTGGCAAAATTCTCCATTTCGGCGTGAGCAATTTTCCAAATGATCTGCTCGCGGAAGCGCTGCAATGTGGTCCGGTTGTGTGTAATCAGCTTCCATGCAGCCTGGCGGACCGGTCCATTGAAGACGGACGGCGTGAGTTCTGCCGCTCGAAGGATGTTGGCATCATGGCTTACTCGCCAATCGGCAAAGGCATTCTCAGTGGGAAATATTCGGTAGAGACGTTGCCGCCTGCTAGTGATTATCGTCACGGCCGTCCGCATTTCAGCGAGCGCCTGGAAAACAATCTGGAGCTTGCCGCGCGAGTGAAAGC
>JBGTCP010000417.1:0-3778 GCA_041748815.1 Chthoniobacterales bacterium | reverse complement strand
GAAGAAGCGCCACCAACCATTGAGGACCATTTCGCCGCGCACAGGAGAGGTGGCAATCACCGGCACCTCGTTCCAATCGAGTTGAATGTGCGGCGGCAGAACGGCATCTTTCGATTCCTGATGTTTCTTGGTGACTTCAATCTGAATGTCATCAAAGTCCACTGTGCCCCCGGCAAAATACATGCCAGGGGTTAGCTCGATGGAAACAGCCTCGATGGGGACCTCTCGAACGGCTGTCAGAACTTGCCAGTCCGAATCCGTGCTCAAATTGGGAACCGACCCATACTCGCCTGTCATTTCGCCATTGACGTCCAAAAACTTCAAATTGAGACGTCCGTTTTGCCAGCCTTCTTTCCCAGTCTTCAAATCTTCGGCACGCATCCTAGCCGATACCCGAATTTCCCGCGCATCGGAAAAGAGTTCAACAATCGCTTTCGCATTGCGGACGCCGGTTGAACTTCCCACGACCCGGAGAAAGCGCTTGTCATCCTCTTTGACGATCTGGACGTTTTGATTGTCTTCAGCGAGCGGCTGCCAGGTAAAAGCTGGTACCTCAGGATCGAACGATTCGTGCAGGGTTTGCTTCTCAGCTGCAAACAGGCTGCCGAGGGCCCCGGAAATGATGATTGTCAGGATGGTTGAGATAGCCGGTTTAAGTCGAGGCGGGAAGAACATCCGAAAAGTGATATTGTATTTTTTGGTTTCTGCAAATTCCCAAGACTGGGACTGTATCAGTCAGATAGCACGGTTTACTCAGTTTCAATTGAGCTCGAAGTGTCAGGTCGTAGAGGCGGGGTGCACGGTTCCGATACGGTCTCAATCCTAAGTTGTTTCAGTCCCAGAGCTCTCATCCTACATTAGAGCTACCCCTATGAACACACCCAATGCAGTTTGCCGCCCTACCTATCGCAGTGCCATCGAGTCGATCAGAAACATTCTTGGTGCATTGACTCTGCTGTCTGCTCCATGCGTCGCTGTGGCAACCGAACTTATTGTCGAAGAAAACTTTTCTAACTACACCGCTGGTTCACTGCTCGGTCAAGCAGCGATGAGCGAGGGGTTGGAAGGGACATGGGGCCAGCGGTTTTCCGGGTTGGCACAAACCTACTCCGTGGGCACCGTCGGACTGGCTTACGGGAGTTTGGTGACCTCAGGCGGAGTCTTGAAGATCGGACAATCGGACACATCAATCGGATGCGTGGTGCTTCCATTGCAAGGCCCAGCCCTCAGTGCCATTAACCCTCCACCCGGCTCCTCCACCACGGTCTGGATGAGTTTCCTCGTCAAGCAGCCGAGTACCCCGGGAGGCACATTGCGGGTCGGCCTAATTCGCGACACAACGACTACAGGACCTTTATGGGGCTCAGCGGTCGTTGCTCGCGCTCCATCGGGTTTTGGTTCTCAAATCAGCAGCAACCAGTCAACCGGGGGCAGCGTTGCCGCGTCCATCACTTGCTTCTACCTTTCCAAAATAGAGCTGCACAATTATGGAAATGGTCAATCGTGGACGGACGGAACGGTCACCACTTGGCAATTTACGAATGGAGTGCTTCCGTCTGGTGCTCCCCTCACCGGAGGGATCTCCGCAGCATTGACCGGCAACACGGCAGACAGGCGACTCCAAGCGCTGGCGGTGCAGCCTGGGAATAGCTCTGGCGGATATGCCATTGATGAAATTCGGATGGCGACGAGTTTCGATGGAGTTGTTCCCCGATTGGTTGCGTATGAAACCTTTAACAATTATTCCTTTGGATCCATCATTGGGCAAAACGCGATGGCTTTCGGTGGAGATGGGGCATGGTCAAAGCGGTTTTCGGGGCTTCCGCAGGAGTATTTGATGACAAGCTCCAGCCTTGCTTATGGAGGTGAGCTTTCCGAAGGCGGAAGTCTTCATTTTGGAAATTCGCAAACAGGAGTTGGGGCAGCGGTGATGGATCTTTCCAGCGAAGCTCGCGATATTCTAAACCCTGCTGCGGGTACATCGAAAACACTTTGGCTGAGTTTTCTCCTGCGCACTCCGGCGAGCTTGGGTGGAACGCTGCAGATTGGCTTTGGGCGGAGTGTCGAGGGCAGTGCCCCACTTTGGGGGAGTGCCGCCATTGCGCGCTCTCCTTCTGGATTTGGAAGCAGACTAAATACAGTGGCATCCTCCGGGGGCACCGTTCTGGGAGGGAAAACGCATTTCTTTCTATCGAAAATAACTTTGAACAACACCGGTTCAGGAACCTTCTGGACGAGTGGAAATATGACGACCTGGAAGTATGAGAACGACATCCTTCCCGCGTTCCCACCCGCGTTCGGTGGAGTGACAACTAATGTCACCGCCAATAACAGCAACCGGCGGCTCGAAGCTTTGATTCTTCAGCCGGGGACTTCTACCGGTGAGTATATCCTTGATGATCTTCAGCTTGGCACATCCTTTGGGTCGGTTATTCCTGGCGGTGTCTTACAGGCTGGGGGTTCTACGCTGCGGTATCCCGATGATTGCGGAATCATTGATATTACCAAAGCCCCTTACCATGCTGTGGGCGATGGCATTACGGATAACACCAACGCGATTCGAAGAGCCATTACTGACAATGTTTCGAAGAGCCGTTTTATCTACTTTCCAAAAGGCACCTACCTGGTTTCCGAGCCTCTGGAATGGAAGCGCTACCAAGCATTTGGGGGCAACGGTGACTGGGGCTGCAATCTTGGTTTCATTGGCGAGGACCGAGATGGTACAGTTATCCGTTTGATGGATAATGCTACGACTTTTGGAAACCCGGCCTCGCCGAAAGCCGTGATTTTCACCGCAAATGACGGACTTGATCGCGCTTACTTTCCATGGACAGAGCAGGGGGCTGGAAATGATGCATTTCGCAATCATATTCGAAATTTAACCATTGATACCGGAAACGGGAACCCAGGGGCGATTGCCATCGATTATCATGGGCATAACTATTCCAGTATTGAAGGGGTGACAATCCAATCCGGTGATGGAGCGGGAGTGGCCGGGCTGGTCATCACGCGCCCTACTCCGGGCCCACTCCTTGTGCGCAATGTCGAAATCATTGGCTTCGATCATGGTGTGGATGTTGCCGATTGGGGCTACAGCCTGACATTTGAGCATCTCTACCTCTCTGACCAGAATGTTGCTGGATTTCGTAACAACGCTAATGTCGTTACCATCCGGGGCTTGGTCAGCAGAAATGCAGTTCCAGCCGTGGTGGATACCGCTGCCGGAAGTCTAATAACCATTGTCGATTCTTATTTGGAAAGAGACACGAATTCCGCCAGCCAGACGGCTATTTCTTACGCAGGGGATATTTTTGCCAGGAATATCTCAGTCACCGGTTATCCAGAAGTCATCAGAAAAGGCGCGGCCAGTGTAGCGGGACCCTACCTTTCGGAGGCACACTCACGACCGCTTGCCACCGTTCATGGTGGCCCTTCTCAATCCTTAAATTTGGAAGTTGAAGAAACGCCAACATTTCACGACAACGTGATGGAGAATTGGGTCGATGTCAGAGATTTCGGAGCGATACCAAACGACAATACATCGGACTATCAGGCGATTCAAAATGCGATCGATGCGAGCATCGCCAATCCAAACCTTACCACCCTTGTTTTTGGAAGGGGCGCGGATGGTAATTCGTTTTATGAGACGCACCGGCCGATTATGATTCGCGGAAACATCCGCAAGATTGTCGGGATGAATGCAACTTTGCATCCTCGCGGCAGCAGCTACTACCAAGCTGGCGATCTTTTCAATAATCCTGTGCTGGATTTTTCAGAA
>JBGTCP010000416.1:0-7171 GCA_041748815.1 Chthoniobacterales bacterium | reverse complement strand
AGCTTGAGGTTCGAAAACATCGGCCAAGTGCACTGCAACGACGTGAGGTGAAATTGAATCGGAGTTCACCGATGGGCAGCGAGCCGCCCGAGCTGGAAACACTGGCGGTTGGCTTGACATTGCACACAGGGGAGCGGGAGGCCCTCCGCCTCTCCCTGCATTTTGAATCCGCAATTTTCTTAACAGATGATACGGCTGCACGTCTTGCGGCTGACAGTCTGGGCATTGTAGCTCATGGCACCATTGGCGTCCTGGTGCGTGCCATTCGCAGACATCAGCGAACCAAGGTTGAGGTGTTGAGCATTCTTGAAAGTCTTCCGGTTCGGTCCACGTTACATCTCAAGCGCAGTCTTCTGAATGCGGTCATCGCTGAAGTCAGAGCTTCGTGAACTTGGGCCTACGGGACGGGCTTTCAGCCCTGAAGGTTGTGGGTGGATGATTTCCTTGGGCGGTGCCCAAGGCTGGTATTGCAAGGGCCTTTGGCCCGGTTAGGATGCCCGGGCTCTTGTCATCTCTTGGACGCGCGGGCCGCACGTCCCTACCTGCGGGCGACAGGTCGCCCGGTCTTTGATTTTGAGGTCATTGTACCAATTTAGTAAAGTGCCTAAAATGGCATTTTATACTTGATTTTTGCTGTTTATACGCCATTTTTGACTTCTTATGAAGATCTCCTCAACATTGACGGACGGTATATTGCTGGAAGTGCTGGGACAACGGCTTGCGGGAATCCGGTTGGCAAAGAATCTCACGCAACGGCAGTTGGCAAAGGAAGCCGGGGTGGGATTGCGCACGGTGCAGCGGCTGGAACAGGGAGCCGCCGCTTCTCATTTATCTAATTTTCTACGAATTTGCCGGGTACTCGGATTGGCTGAGAATCTGGAACTGCTGGTGCCCGAACAGGCACCCAGCCCACTGGATCGTCTCAAGCTTGAAGGTCGGAAGCGCCAGCGGGCTACGGGAGACAAAGCCCCACAGGAGGACGCAAAACCTTGGACCTGGGATGAGCAATCATGAGTGTCGCGGAAGTTAAACTGTGGGGGCGGACGATTGGAGCGGTGGCACTCGACGAGGGGCAGGAGGTGGCAGCATTCCAATATGATCGGGATTTTGCGCGCAGCGGCATCCAACTCTCGCCGCTGGTGATGCCTTTAAATGACCGGGTGTATGAATTCCCGTCGCTGGCACGAAGGACCTTCCATGGCCTGCCGGGTCTGTTGGCGGATTCTCTGCCGGATAAGTTTGGCAATGCTTTGATCGACGCATGGCTGGCGACCCAGGGACGCACGCCGGAGAGCTTCAATGGGGTGGAGCGTCTATGTTATATTGGCAGCCGTGGCATGGGAGCGCTGGAATTTGTCCCTGCGAGCGGTCCTAAAGCCAGGATGGTGTCCGAAATTGAGATTGGTGCACTCGTGCGCCTGGCAAGTGAAGTGCTGACGCATCGCAGCAATCTGCGCGGGCATTTCAATGAGGAGGGAAAGGACGAAGCGCTCCGCGATATCCTGCGGGTGGGCACTTCGGCAGGCGGCGCCCGGGCGAAAGCTGTTGTCGCCTGGAACCGGGAGACGAATGAGGTGCGTTCGGGGCAGGTTGCTGCGGATAAGGGATTTGAGTACTGGTTGCTCAAGTTTGACGGCGTGGCCGGGAACAAGGACAAGGAATTGAACGACCCGAAGGGCTATGGCACAGTGGAATATGCGTATTATTTGATGGCCAAAGCTGCCGGCATCGACATGAGCGAATGCCGTCTGTTCGAGGAAAACGGGCGGCGGCATTTCATGACAAAACGCTTTGATCGGGTATCAGGCGGAGAAAAACTCCATATGCAATCGCTGGGTGGACTGGCGCATTTTGATTTTAATCAGGCCGGAGGTTATTCTTATGAACAGGCGTTGCTGACAATCCATCAACTGGAACTCCCGATGGGGACCGGGGAAGAGCAATTCCGTCGAATGGCGTTTAATATCGTGGGCCGGAATCAGGATGACCATGTGAAAAATATCGCCTTTTTGATGAACAAGCAGGGCCAATGGTCGCTCTCACCAGCCTTTGATGTCACTTACAGTTACAACCCGTCGGGCGATTGGACCTCCTCCCATCAAATGACGATGAATGGCAAGCGACGCGACTTCACACGCACCGACTTCGAGGCGTGTGGTAAATCCGCCCGCATGAAGCGGGGCCGCGCTGCCACGATTCTTGATGAGGTGATCTCTGCAGCGGAGCGATGGCCGGAGTTTGCAGCAGAGGCACGGTTGGCCGAAAGCTGGATGGAGGATATTCGCAAGAACCTTCGCCTGAATTTACCCATGGGATGAGAGATGGTGTGGGTACAATGCTGGCCGGTGGGGTGAACTCATGAGCTTTAATTAAGCAGCATTTTCACGCCATGCACGAAAAGCCGATCGCGGTGCCAACCCGCTACAAACCGAGTCAGAAATTCCCCAAAGAGCATCGAGGCAAGGGGAGGTTTTAGGGGAAAAGCTGAAAGCTGAAAGCTGAAATAGGAAAGGACGTAGGAGAAAAGCGGAAAGCTGAACACGTGCCAGCGGGCGCTGGCCGGGTAGCCTGCCGTAGGCAGCCCGTAGGGCGACATGAGCGGGCGCGAAGGAGGCAAACACTGAACACTCAACACTGAAAACCACCAAACTACCATGATAGCGAAGTGAGGGGAATTTTACAGAAGGCAGCGAAGGTAACGAAGAATTTTTGTGTGGGAGGTTACCAAGAATGGGAAGGGCTTTAAGCCCTAAGGTTTGTGGGGGTATGTTTTCCTTGGCGTTGCCCAAGGCTGGTATAGGACGGGCCTTTGGCCCACAGGCATGAGGGGGTAATCGGATCCCTGAGCGATGCCCATGGCTGATATGGAATGGGGTTCAGACCTCTGATGTATTGGTATGCTCTGCTTGGGCGTTGCCAAAGGCTGGTACAGAAAGGGCCTTTGGCCCGGTAAACAAAGTAGGTCCACTCGTGCATGACACATACTACCCGCACGATTTTTGCGGGGAGCGCGGGCACTACTCCACGATTTCGAAGTTCGACCAGATGGGGGTGCCTTGCACGTCGGCGCTCATTTCGCGCAGCCAGTCGGCGGAGACGGCATTGGAGTTTTTCAGGAGGTGGTAGCTTTGTGGATCGCGCCGCACTTCGATGTTGTCGTTGGCGCGGATGAGGCGTTCGGTGGACTCGAGCCAGCGTTGCTCGAGTTTGGCTTTTAGGAGATCCATGCGCTCGCGAGGAACGTCGATGCCTGCGCTTCTGGTTGCACCGATTGAGCGGGCGAAGGAAATGTTATCGATTTGCTCTGCGATGATCTCCCGCCGCGAGAGGGCACCGCTTCCACCTCCGGCGACGGCTCGCAGGGAACTGCCGATCCCGTGTTGCTCCCGGCCATAATAGTGCCATTCGCCGAAGCCGAATTCGACGTAACGTTTTTCGCCCTCGGGGAATGACACGGTGGTGTGCATTCCGTGTTCGTTGAGGAAAACGCGGGCGGGATTTTGGACGTTGGAGGGTGGGGTGACTTTCCAAGTCTGACAAGCTGAGATGGTGAATAGCAGGAGGAGGAGGGCTGTGCAAATCGCAAGCGCTTTCATCAGCTGAGTCAGTCGACGGCGGGTGATGCGTGGATTTGGATGAGTAGCCGCAGCCATTGGAGAAGTTGAAACCGGAAGTGCATGCAATGCAACTACTGCGGCAGGAACGCGAAAGTGCGTAAAGGCAGATTGTGATGTGGCTCAATGTAGATGCGACACTCCTGTGGCATTGGAAGCGCAACTCTGCGACAGGAATGTCGCAGCTACTTGAAGGCACTTTGCGGTGAGGCTCAAATGTAGATGCGACATTCCTGTCGCATTGGAAAGCGCAACTACTGCGACAAGAATGTCGCAGCTACTTGAAGGCACTTTGCGGTGAGGCTCAAATGTAGATGCGACACTCCTGTGGCATTGGAAGCGCAACTCTGCGACAGGAATGTCGCAGCTACTTGAAGGCCGTTAAAAAATGGTGCGCGATACTGGGTTCGAACCAGTGACTTCTTGCGTGTGAAGCAAGCGCTCTACCACTGAGCTAATCGCGCGAGGGATGAATAAAGAATTCCATGTGCCTCGCGAGCGCAAGCAAATTCCGCAAATTTCCGTCGCAATCCGCGCGGGATGTGTGATTGGGTGAGGGATGCTCAAAAACCTTAAATTACCTTTCCTCGCGCTGCCAATTCTGATCGCGGGATGTGCGACTCAGCCGATGGGGCAGGATTCGGGCATCTCTGAGCGAGATCGCATAGTGCGTCTCCAGATCTATCTCGATAACGCCAATTTCGGGCCTGGTGTGATCGATGGCAGATGGGGATACTTCACGGAAAAATCCCGCGAACGCTTGCTGCGTGTGCGGGGTCAGGAGTTCAACGAAAACTGGGAGCGCACGCTCGGCGTGGAAACTGTCCAGCCGATTTACAGCACTTACACCATCACCGCAGCGGATGCCGGGCGCATCGGCACGATCCCATCGGATGTGGCTGAGCAGGCCAAGTTGAAATCCCTGCCTTACCAATCGCTGGCCGAGTTGGTCGCAGAGCGCTATCACACCACCGAAAATTTCCTCGCGGAGATTAATCCGGGTATGAACATGAACGCGCTCACCGCCGGTGCTGTTTTGCGTGTTCCAAATGTGCGTCCGTTTGCCATTGCGTCAATTCCGCACAAGGGTGGGATTCCGGCTAATCCGGCGCATGCGGGGCGGCGGATTCAGGTGGATACTTCATCGCGGTATCTGGACGTGATTTCCTCAGACAACAAATTGCTGGCCACTTTTCCAATCACACCGGGATCTGCGGAGCATCCGGCTCCAGCGGGTGACTGGCGCATTGCGGGTGTGGCCACGCTTCCATGGTATCGCTACGATGAGGGAGTGCTGAAACGTGGTGAGCGCACGGAGGATTTTTACATGCTTCCGCACGGGCCGAACAGTCCGGTAGGCATTGTGTGGATGGGACTCAATCGTCCGGGTGTCGGACTTCATGGAACGAACAATCCAAACACGATCGGAAGGGCAGGCAGCCATGGCTGCATCCGGCTTGCCAACTGGGATGCTGCAAAACTCCTCAACATGGTGGGCAAAGGCACACCTGTGAAAATTCAGTAGGCCCTTTTTCCGCCCTTTTTCCCATCACTGAATGAGCACTCTCGCCCGAGTTTTTGTTTACATCGCCCGATATAAGGGCCTTGCGGTCGCTACCTTGTTGTGTGCGATTGCGGGCACGGCGCTGGTGGTGGTTTTTCCGAAAGCGACTCAGGTGATCATTGATGATGCAATTCGCGGTGGGCGTCCGGAGTTGCTGGCACCGATGGTTTTGCTGGCGCTGGGGTCATTTTTTCTGCGCGACCTTCTCAACGCATTCCGCATCGTTCTGAACAACACGTTTGAACAAAAGGTCATCTTTGATTTGCGTAGCGACCTTTACGAACATGTCCAGCACCTGCCACTTGGCTGGTTTGATGACCGTGCGACGGGCGATATCATGACTCGCATCATTGAGGACGTGACCTCCATGGAGCGGGTGCTCATTGATGGAATCGAGCAGGGGACTGTGGCTGTGCTGCAGGTGCTGATCGTGAGCGCGATGTTGTTTTTTTATAATCCGGGTCTTGCAGCGTGGGCGTTGTTGCCGATTCCGTTGCTGGCGCTTGGTGCGTGGCTTTACACGAGGACTGCGGCGGGTCGTTACCGCATTCAACGCAAAGCCGTCTCGGCAATGAATTCCCTCCTGCACGATAACCTTGCCGGGATCCGGCAAATCAAGACCTACGTGCGCGAGAGGCCGGAGCATGAGCGCTTCAACGCGGCAAGTGATGAAGTGCGCAAATCGACACTCATCGTCATGCGTGCCTGGTCGATGTATAGTCCGTCGATGGCGTTCTTTGCCTCATGCGGATTGATCCTCGTGCTGGGCTTTGGCGGAGCACGTGTGCTGGATGGCACGATGCAAATCGGCGAGCTCGTTGCGTTTCTCACGCTGGTCGGATTTCTTTATGATCCGATCGGGCGGCTGCATCAGCTCAACCAATTGCTGCAAAGCGGACGGGCTGCGGCGGAGCGCGTGTTTGAAATCATGGACGAAGTGCCGGAGCCGGGCGGACGCGAGGAAATGCCCGCGCGACGGGTGAGCGGCGATGTGCGGTTTCAGGATGTTTCATTTGCGTATGGCGATGCTGCACCGACGCTCAAACACATCACGCTCCGCGCGGCTCCTGGCGAGACGATTGCGCTCGTGGGTCCGACGGGAGCGGGGAAGAGCACGCTGGTGAATTTGCTCACGCGGTTTTATGAATATGATGACGGCGAGATCACGATTGACGGGGTGTCGATTCGCGACCTTACGAAACCTGAGTTGCGGTCAGCGGTGGGGATGGTGCCGCAGGAGAGTTTTCTTTTTACCGGGACGATTCGGGAAAATCTGCGCAGTGGGAAAAGTGATGCGACGGATGAGGAGATGCTTGCGGCGCTTGAGGCCGCGAATGCGCTGGGGGTGATTGAAAAAGTCGAGGACGGGTTGAACGCGAAGGTCGGCGAGCGCGGGATCAAGCTGAGTGTGGGTGAAAAGCAACGCATCTCGATTGCGCGGGCTTTGTTGAAAGATCCGCCGATTTTGATTCTTGATGAAGCGACTGCGAGTGTGGACACGTCGACGGAGAAGATGATCCAGGCGGCGTTGGACCGGCTGATGGAAGGACGCACCAGCTTTGTGATCGCGCACCGGCTATCCACCGTGCGCAATGCGGATCAGATTCTGGTGCTGAAGGCCGGACGGATCGTGGAACGCGGGCGGCATGAGGATCTGGCGAACGCAGGCGGGCTTTACACGGAGCTGTGTCAACATAGCTTGATGGAAGTCGAGAGTGTGAATGTGTGATGTGGCAGCGATTCGACAGCTACTTTGTACTGTAGTTGATTAAGCGGACTGGAAAGTCCGCTCTCCTGTCTAGTGTGTGGCCAGGTAGGCTACCAGGTCGTTGGCGAGTTTTGGGCCGATGCCTTCGGCGGTGACGATTTCCTCGGCAGTTAATTTGCGGATGCGCTGGATGGAGCCGAAGGTTTTGAGCAGTGTTTCTTTTCGGCGGGGGCTGATGCCGGGACAGTCGTCGAGGATGCTTTCGCCCATGCGGCGTTTCATGAG
>JBGTCP010000415.1:0-35085 GCA_041748815.1 Chthoniobacterales bacterium | reverse complement strand
CACCAAAGTGCGCAGTCGAGGTAAATTTCGAATGGCCGCTATCTGTTGGTTAAGCCTGTCGGTGTAGGTCAAACCACTGGTTTTACTCCACTGATCTTTAATCGTGACGACATTGCCGTAGAGAACCAGTGACTGATTATTTTTGCTGATTGTGACTCGAAGCCCGTTGATCGGCTCCACCACCTCAGTTCGGACACCTGGCGATTTGGAATATATCGCGACTTGGTAATAGATATTTGGCGGACCGTAGTAGCGTCGTGAGGACTTAAATGGACTTTCGTGACTCAGCTCATAGGAGTGATCTTGCACGCTCATTGCCCCGTTCGCCTCAGTAATGATGTAGGCATCGCAGTTTGCTTGAGCCAGATAATCGGAAACGTCGTCAAATCGGCGCTGTTTCTGCCCGTTCCCCGATGCGGTCTCAGGATGATCGATGTTCCAGAGCCCGATCTTCATTTTCTTTGCATACAGCTGAAATTTGGCACTGCGCAAAAGATGTGTCGAGTGCGAAAAAAGAAGCGCGCACCGCCGTGGCCACCACCATCTTTACTGTCTGTTATCTTGGATTCTGGGCAAGTTGGCAGATGGTCAGTCCCCGTATTTTCTGCGGAAGAATTCGTACGCTACGTTGATGTCCTTCATTTCTTTCTCGGCGACCTCCCGCAGCTTTGGTCCGAGATGACAGACTTTGTCCGGGTGATACTGGGTGACCAGAGCCCGCCAACTCGCCTTCACTTCGGCTCTGGTCACCTTGCCCTTGAGCCCCAAGACCGATGCGTAGCGCAGTTCTTCATCGAGACCATCCATTGCCGGGATGTCCGCGCTCCGATCCCGCCTTCCGGTCCTATTCCCATGGGGCGATCCGGCCGCCCTGGTCTTTTCCCAGATCGCCCGCAACCGAGCTTCCGCGAATGGCGGCGCTTCCACGTACCACTCACCTTCGCAGAACGCGCCCAACAATTGAGACGATTCGATTTTCCCCACCACGATCTCCGGGTCTTCGCCGCTCAGCTCGCTATAAATTCCTAAGGGCAAAGCCTCATCCAGACCGGGTATACCGTGGACATAAAGAGTTGGGTCGAGCATGTAAGGATGGGGTACCTGATTCGATCTGAAGTATAAGAATCAGCGGGAGGGATGCAACATGTCTCTCAATACCTCGGTGGATTGGGTTACAAGAGCGGACTCCGGGAGTGGAACAAGCGTTGCCATAACGCCGGTTGCGGCGCTTGCGATGGCATGGACATCGATCAGATCGCCAAGGCGCTCAAGACGCTCCGGCTAAAGGTCCGCAGCCACCGCTATCGTGGTCAGGATCAGGTGCGGCGCTTCATCGATCGGGGCCCGCCTCTTCTTTTCGGTCAGGGGGAGGACATGTTCGAAGACGGCGACCATTGGATGTTCATTTACGGCTGTTCCAAACGCCAAGTCTATGTCGGCAACGTCATCTCCCCGCTCCAGTCCACCGAACTCTGGGGCTGGAAACGCTTCCGGCGCGAATTAAACACGCAGGAGCTTTACTCGATCAACGTGTGAGGGGAGGCAATGCGTGTGTCATCGTCTCAATACACTTCCGACTTCTTGATGTCTTCCTCAAGGATCTCCGTGATGTAGTTTGCATCTTTCGGCATACCTTGCTCTTGAAAATGCGCGACCAACACGCGGCATAATTCAAAGGTATCTTCGTCAAGTTGACCACAATCTTCATTCTGGTCTCGAATCAACCTCTTAACCTCAAGTAAACCTTCTGCATTTTTCCCTTGAAAAACTAGCGCTTCGACCAAACAGTTTCGAATACCATAAAAACATTCCGGGCCAAGAATTCCTGATGGCTCCATATCTTTAAGAACTGCATTGCACTCTCGTTCGGACTCAGGATAACTATTCTCTAAAAGATAAATTTCTGAAATTTCTTTGTGGGCCATTAATTTTATATCCTGTCTCTCCTGGTTATCGCTTGTTCGATCAATAAGATTTCTCAGGGTAACTATCGCCTCAGGACGCCTTTCAGAAATTTTTCCAGCCATTGATGCGCTTAAGAGGGACATCTCTAACTCTTTATATTCATCTTTTTCCTTAGCGGCAGATGCACCAATTCTTCTGTATTCATTTTCAGCCTCCTCAAATTTTCCTTGATTCGAAAGTAGATCCGCTAGTTTCTCATAATAGAAATTAGACCACATGTGAAAAAAACCGTACCGTTCGAAGTCGTCAATCAACTGGCGGACCATTTTCTCGGATTCTGCAAACTTGCCCTGAAGGGACAAGTATCGCGCCAGTTGAAGCTTATTGTCAGCAGTGACCTCCAAGAATTCTCGTTTTTGATAATCCAGAGCCAGACGAATTTCTCGCTCCGCCTCCTCACACATACCTCGGTCCCAAAGCATGCTCGCCAACCTCTCGCGAGCTTGTGGCTCCGGGCTGTTTGTTGTTATTTGAATTTTTCCGCACCATTCCAGAATGGCGCGATACTCGGATTCCGCATCTTCGAATGAATCCAAACGAAATAAAACATCAGCAATTTTCATGCGGACGTCAATCGGACTCGCATACTCTTGCCCTGAGCATTCTTTCATGAGGGCGAGTGCTGCGCGGTATGCTTCGAGGGCTTCCGTGAAATTTTCCTGGGTGACCAGGATGTCCCCTAAGGATAGGTGGATCGTGATCGCTTGCGGAGCTTTGGCACCAAGTTTAGCCTCCACATCCTGAAGCAAGGAACGATAGGCAGCTTCCGCCTCCTCATCTAAGCTATCGTTGTGGAGTGCGTCTGCCGCAGCAAGTCGCACGATAATCTGGTCTTCGAAGGGCGTAAAAAAGGCCATAAGGCTGAAGTGTTGCACGGGTGAGAGAATGCGTCCAGAAGATTACTCGCCGCCTTAACACTGACAAACGCCACTCCAGACTTACTCACAGCCAAAGTAGTGTGAGTCTAGACGCCCTTCCGAGTTTTATGAATATCCCCAGATCTCACCTCGTGTTTCTTGATTTTTCCGATTCGGTCATAGAGTTCATCCAAGGTGAACCTATCTTTCACAAGTTGGGTCAACCGGTGAGCTTCGGATTGAAATTCCGTGTGAAGCCATTTGTCAATTTTGTCGATCAAAACGATCCAATTTGAGAAAATCGCAGCATCCACTGCGGAGATATACTTTGTGCCAACCGACACGTTTAGAATCTCTCGATTCGGTGGCTCATCACGAAGCCACACCAAAACTTGTGGGCGCTCAAACTCGTTCACCGAGTGTGATACGTGTTTGTCTCGAATATCAATGATGAGCCGGTGAACCTCCAAGTCCTCATGGTTCAATTGATTTAGAACTGCTTTAGCTCCTTTGTCGCGGACCCCCCCCTTGAAGCAGCGCCCATATTTGGTAAAAGCGGTCGTGGCGAGTAGCTCACTCAAGAAATTACCCTGCTCTCCATCCACTCCCTTCGAGAAGAATGCGAGATACTTTTGACAGCACTCCCGGCAAGTTCTTAGGTCGTCCCGAATACCCTGAATATCGGCCATCCGTTGACCCTCTGGTAAATCGATCTGGACACTTCGACAGCGCTGATTCTGCTTGGTTGTCATGCTTTGTGCACTTTTTTCTTACCTGACAGACCAATCTCTACCGGGAAGCTCCGAACGAGATAAATCCCCATCGCCGAGAAAAACTTGAGAGCTACGTGCTCAAAATCCGAGCTTACCTGTGCAGTGCTAATTGAGCCGATTCGTTGGTAAGGTTTATTCATCTTCCTGGTGGGGCATTCAGTGAGCCGCTTAATGGCTCCTTTTGGGGGGTCAAGCTCCGAGCCCAGTCATTCTTTCTGTCCTCAAAGAATCCGCTTATTTGATATTTGCACTGCCGCTCAAAAAGGCACTGTGAGGATTCAGCTAGCCTTTGTATCAGCTCAAAAACCATCATCCTTGGGGAAGCCTTGCAGAGGTAGAACCCGCCGATGCCGACAATTTGCGAATCCTGGAGCCGCCATACCGACACAAGTGGCTCCTGACACATCGTCGTAACTGTATCTTTTTCCGGGCCAGCAGCCGTCCACATGTAGGCGTCAAGCTTGAGAACATCACAAAGGACCCCTATAGATATGTGCAGCCATTCCCCAATCTCGGTTGAGTCGGTCGAATGGAGCAGTTCTCTCATCTTAGCGGGCGACATGGAACGCTCGTAGTGGGCTGAAACTCGGTTGCGAAGGAGACCTAGCTTCCCCTTCCGATCAAACGGCACCGAGCTGACAAAATGTGTCCGCAACCTCGATATCGTTGCGGTTGCACCTCTCGGCAATCGATCATGTACACTCTTATCCGATTGAATCTGGTTCAGCAATTCTACCAGATTCACACAGAGTGCGTGCAGCGGCACAAAAATAGCTCTCAGGCGACGGCGCTTCTTGGCAGGGGCCTTCACACCAACATAAGACTCGATAATCTCATCAATGTCGTGGAGTGCCTCCCTGCACTTTAATAGCCGGTCCGCAGGCTGATTCATCGGATGCCACTCCTCAGGAGCATCCATCTCTCCTGCTGCATCAACGAGCTTTCGATCCACTAGATCGAGATAAACCGGAATACCGCTATTCTCAGATTCTTGGCTCATTTCTCAGATTGCTCAGGGCACTTGTCAACGAGCCATTCGTGAGCGAAGCAACCATGCGTGCAGCCAGAGGTTTAGTCCACCTAAAAGCACTCCGTTGCGGGCATACTTCATTTGTACGGGCTGCCTTTCGAGCCGGGGTCGTCATAGGTTACACCCGTATATACGTGACCTCCACGCCTCTCGTAAGCCTTGCTTCTTGCATTGCCTGTTCGAGTGAGAACGGGCCGGTTTCATACTTCTGAAAAATGTCTAGCCCCCGGTCCATGGTAATTTTCCAGCCGGTATCGGTGATGATGTTCCTGGCATGAAAATTTGTGCCGTGATCAAATTCCCAACTGAACGCCACTTTTGATCCTGTGAATGAATCCACCAGTTGGTTCAGGTTCTCCTCCTGCTTTACGCACGAGTCAGGATCCGACTGAGTCACGAGGTGCACCTTCACCTCGTCTCCTTCTTCCACTATCTCGTGAACCATCTGAAGGAATTCCATGAAGTTCCGAACCTGGAAGAACATGCGCACGTATGGATCCCGGATGGTGATCTCACTTGCGCCTTTGAGGTGCGAGGCAAACAACCGCTTGTAACTCCACCCCTTGGAGTTTTCGGGAACAACGACATGTCCCGTTTCAGGAGGTGCTTCGGCATCAGTAGCTGATCCAGTAGGCAGAGCTTCCGACTCTTCCCCCGTCTCGTTGTCTTGCTCCGGCAGGTCTTCCACATGAGGAACCAGTCTCGGAGCGGAAAACGCGGGATACTGGACCTCCTCCGGTGTCACGACCGTGACCTTCTCTCCTGTAGCACCGGAGCGGAAGATGAAGTCGTGTCGATTGAAGGTATCATCGATCCTCAGGATGTGCTCGCGGACCCTGCGCCTGCATTCCATGGAGAAATGCAGCAACTCCCGCATCTCATCGGGAGTTGCTTCGCCGTGCGGGTAAATGATCTTCATCAGACCAGAGAAGGTCTTCTCGAAGCCAGTCTGGTCGCGGATTGACACCTCGGAGACGATCTCGAAATGCTCCTTGTAGCTGCTGGTGAAATCCTCACTCCGGAGGTGCTTTAGGATCTCGGCGATGTAGTCCACGATGAACCCGTAGCCGCCGGTGAAAAGTTCCCCGCGCACGGTGGCGACTTCCCATCCAGGGCTGTAGGCGTGAAGACGGTCGAGGAAGGCGGAGTCGATGTACTTGTCCGGCAGTTGATCAAAGAAGTGCGAATGCTTCAGCATATATGCCACCGACTTCTTGGTGTTGCCCATGAAAACCATTGAGGCTTCTGCCGATAGCTGCTCAATTCCGCGAGAGAAGGACCGGTTCGCCATGTAGTTCTTCAAGATGTCCACCAGCGATTTATCTACCTTTTTGTCCTTGCCGGCGAACTCATCGAAGGACACACAATCCCAGTATCCGACCAGACCAATCTTGCCGTTGGAGTTGTTGACAAACAACTTAGCGACACTCACCTCGGAACCGGAAATCAGCATCCCGTGGGGAGAAAATTCGGCGTAGATATGCGACTTGCCTGTCCCCTTGGGACCCAACTCGATCAGGTTGTAGTTCCGCTCACAGTAAGGAATCAGGCGCATCAGCGAAAGGAGCTTGCCACGCCGGGTAAACATCTCCGGATTAAAGCCGATGCTCTGCATCAGCACATCCATCCATTCCTCGGTCGAGAATTTCCTGCGTGCCGCCAGAAACTCATCGAAGTCCACTTTGGCTACCTGGATTGGCTTGAGGGTCTCGATAGTCCACGGGCTGGCCTTTGGCTCGACGGGCACTTCATAGACTACGTCCACGATGCACCAGATTCCGCCAACGAGGAGCTTCGGATAGCGACGGACAAAGTCATCCGCCACGGGGACCTTCGTGATCCCCAAGTTGGTGAATTCTGCTTCGTAGAAGCCGCCTTTGTCGTTGAGGTCCACGGTCAGCTTGTCGATGACCTTGTGTCTGCCCTTCTCCTTGATCGTGGATCTCACCAGCGCCGCCTGATTGCGATGCACGTAATGCTTGGCAAGAATCCGCTGCACCGATTCCAGTCCGGACTTCATGGCGTTCGGATCGTCCGTGGCGCAGTGTTGCCCGAGCAAATACTCAAGGACATAGGTGGGCACGACAGCATTCTGCTTGAGCCCTTTGGTCAGATCCTTGCGGACGACCAGACCGGGAAATGCGTCCAGAATCTTGCGGTCCAAGCCTTCCACGGGAGGCGAGGAAAAATCCGCGAAATCAACCGGAGGCTGATCCTGGGTGGTGTCGTCGTTTTCAGGCTTGGGAAGTTCAGAATTCATCGAAGTCGGTGGCAAAGGGTTTTTGTAGTTTGATTGGATACGACCGATACGTCACGGTCTGACTGGTGCCCGGCAAGGTTTCATCAAGGCGAATTTCAACGGTTGTGTTGTTGTGTTCGTCTGCAGCTTTTGAGAGGACCATGGCCACGGGCATCTCCCGTTTTCTCGCCTCCTCATCCTTTGAATCGAAAGTGATGGCCTTAACTTCGGAGATCGCTTGCCCGTTCGGGGCATAGATGCCGATCTTCAGTGCTCTGGGCAGAAGCTTGGGCGTTACCGGCTTCTCCTGGTAGAGCGAGAGGGCTACCTGACCCGTCGTCAGCTTGGATGGCATGCGGATGATCTCCACCGATACCCTGCCGGTATCGTCCGAGCGGGATTTGTTGATATGCACCACAGGGATCACCACTTCTTGCAGGCTGAATCCACCGTGGACATAGCGTTTGCCAGATCCTTGAAGGGGAAAGCGCCCGAGGGAGATCGGGAACACGCAGGACCAGTCGCCTGAAAGGCCGAGCTGGGAGGCATCGAAAAGCTTGGTCGTACTCGACTCAGCGATGCCGCGTCCGATGGCGAAACGCCGGTTTCGGTTCGTCCATTCAGCAGCCTCAGGCAGCGCAGTGGAATCTCCCTTGATGAGAGGCTCCTGCTGGAAGAGGAATCCGTGATCCGCCGTGAGCAGCATGTTATTGCCATTCACGTTGGCCACTTTTTTGACAATCTGAACCAGCTCTTCAAAGGCCTTCTCCACTGCCTCTGTGGTCTTGGCTTCGGTGGTTGATGAGTCGCCGGTCTTATCGATGGCGTTGTGGAAAATGTAGATGACCTCGTGATCGCGCATCAGGGCACGTCCCTCGATCTTGGTGTTCATCTCAAGGAATTGCTCCGCCTGGATCGCTGTGCCCTTGCCATCGAGAACCCGCTTGAGGATCTCATTTCGCGCCTCCGTGCCGGTGCAGCTCCGGCCATCCAGAGTGACCTGCCCGCCTACTGGGTCGATTTCCCAAGTGCTTCCAGGAAGCAGCGAGGCCATTCCAAGCTGGGTGTAGCTGGGTAAACATCCGAACATGGCCCCCAGTTCAGTCGTGAATCGGTTTTCGGATTTCATCCGTTCCGCAAAGTCAGCGGCGGCCTCGTAACGCAGGGCATCGGAGACAATCACAAAAACCTTTAGCCCCTTGTCGAGGAACGGTCTGACGTGTTCCTCGAAAAACATCTTTTGTCTGGGGAGTGTGCTACAGGTCCACGAGTCCATCCGCCGGACCTGGTCACTCCATCGGTCGCCCAAGGGAGTCAGAAAATTATTCACGTACATCTTGCCGACCCACTCGATCAGCTTCTCCATCACGTTCACCTGCCCATACTGGCGGGCATGGTAGCTGAAGCGCCGGTAAGCCCGGTCGATCTTCCACCAGCTTGCGCGGTAGCGTTCGAGTCCCGTATCGATGGAATCCATCGCAAGCTCCGCCCCGGCAAGCAGCTCTCGGAGTTCCACCGCTTGCGCAATGGCCTGATAGCCGTGCTCGTGGGCGGGATACCAGAATGATTGCCTCCGGTCTTGAATGGGTCCCAGAAGTTTGTCTGCTCCATGGTGCGACTCAAAGCCACGGCAGAGGCGGTGGATAACGAATTTGTCGAAGATCTCGAAAGCATCAGCATCGCCGAGTTCGTATCCTTCACCGGATGCGTCGAGCCGGGTTGCGACATGGAGATCCCGCTCCAGCCTTGCCGACCATTGCCGGAAACTGGCGTTGTGCGCCCGGCTATCCTTCCAGCGTTGGAGGAACACTCGGGAATGCGCCTGTTGAGCGACCTCCAGATCCAGCGGATTGGCCTCGCGAAACAATCGTGTCACAAAATCGGCTAACGACGGTGTGGTGGCGTTGTAGCCGAAGAGGCGCCCGACTTCCTTCCAGAAAGCATCGACCAGACCAAACTCTCCGAAGGTGTCGACCACCGGATCAAATATCCCGTCCCCACTGGTGCACTTCATGAGATCGAGTAGCAGAGCTTCCAATTCGACCGGCGTCTTCGCCACCACCGCCATCATTTTCAGACGAAGATCGGCGGCCTCGTCATCGACTGAAACGATTTCTTTTAGAGCCTGCACCCGTTTGGAATCCCGGAAGAAACCCACATGTTCCTCGGCAATGGCCCGATATTCATATGGCAAGCCTACCTCCTGCACTGCCAGGGAAGCCCGGTCGGCGCGGAACTCGTGTCCTTGCAGCAACAGGTCGAGCAGCCAATTCTCCGAGTCCTGAGGCCTGGCCGACGCGAAATAGAGTAGGAAGCGGCCATGGCCGCCAGCGTCGCTAAGAATTCGCACCTTGGGT
Organism: Chthoniobacterales bacterium; assembly: GCA_041748815.1. Taxonomy (GTDB): domain Bacteria; phylum Verrucomicrobiota; class Verrucomicrobiia; order Chthoniobacterales; family CAKUMP01; genus JBGTCP01. The sequence continues at coordinate 25,864 of JBGTCP010000415.1, read as the reverse complement.
GCGAACTCGTTATCACTCACCATGATCTTCTCAACACTTTCGTGCTCGAAGCCCTCGTATGACTTCTTCCATTCACCAGACGGGTCATACCAGAAGACCAGGCGGTGGCGATGGAAGCAGAGGTTAAGGCTTTCGTGGATGCGCTTCATTTTACAAATTCTCAAAAAGATATGAGGTCTTCTGTGCGGTCAACCATCGCTTGGTGTAGCAATCCTTTAGGTTTGGCTTTTGCCCGCATTTCTCAGCCGCTTCCTCAAGAGAGATCAAGCGATCAGCAAGTCCCAATGCACAGGCTGTTAGCACCGCAGCCTTGTCTCCGGTCGTGACAAGCCAACCGGAAAATTCGAGGGCAAATACGTGTGCGAGCAAATCGCGCTCTCCAGCGTCCAGACCCAAAAGCGTCGCAGACTTTGCGGCAGCCTTCAATTGAGCTTCTGTCGAGGGTTGCTCAACGACAGCTTGCCCACCGAAGACATCCATATCAATTTCGACGTAGCCGTGCATGACGTCCGGTTTTGTGGCCAGTTCTCTTGAAACCTCCACCACAGTACGAATGTCAAAATGCCCTGCGATGGCATTCCAGCAGCCGCTTTGAGTCGCTTGGATTACCACGCACGTGTCCACGTAAATAATTGGCTTGGGCATTGAAGGCTGTTTTTCACTGGTCGATGTTAAGCATCACTCCATGAAGAGCGGCCTGTGCCGAAAGGCTCTGAAGGTCCATGCCCAGCACCTTGAGGACCTTTCTGGCGGAAACCTCCCCTTTTTCGATACCCCATGACAACCGCTCAAAAAAAGTGCGGGAGAAGGGGGGCTTCTCTACCGCCTGGAAAGACGGCAATTCGGCGATGAGCGAACCTGCATCCGCCGGTTTTATTTTCCCAAGTGCGACGTATCTCCAGACCACAGCCGGTGGCGAGACACGGAAGTGTTCAGCGATAGAAGTCACCCAATCCACCAGAGAGCCTTGCTTGGGTTGTTTTTCCCACCTTTGGCAAAAAGCATTCGCCGGCATGAGAAGAGCCGCTGCAAAATTGTCGGCGAGATGCTCGACCTTTTTGGCCTTTGTCGAAGAAGGATTCTTTCGATCCACCCTTTCCGGTGGCATGGCGTCCCAGGTCAGGACATGAAACAACTCATGTGCGAGGTCGAACGTTTGGCGGCCCAATGATTCTTTCCTGTGTATCAGGATCGTGTCTGCTCCGGGAATCTGGGCGGCAACTCCAGATACTCCAACGGGCATATCGACGAAGAGAACCGGGATGTTCAATTTCTGTTCAACCGCTGCGGCCAGTTTATCACTGGGCACTGGTCCGAGTTCCAGATAGCGGCCCATTGCTTCTCCGGCGGCCTGTGCATCCTCGAAAGTGCTGTTGAGATTGAGAGCCAGCTTGGGACGAATCGGCCCCGGGGTCTCTCCGCGTTTTTCACCAAGGTAACGCCAAAGCGCGACCCATTTCCCGGCTTGATCCTGGAATGGTTGGAGATCTGCTTCTTCCGGCCCGGAACAGCGGTAAGAGAAGCCTCCCTCTCCCACGAGCCGGAAGGGATCGATAAAGAAATCCATTTCAAGGCCAGTGATTCCGAGAAGAGTTAGCATTTCCTCAATAGTGACCTTCCGTTCCCCGGCCTCAATGGCGGTGAGGGTTTGGCGATCCTTGAATCCCAGCTTTTTGGCCAGGTCGGTTTGGGTTAGCCCCAACGACTCCCTCGCCACGGCAACTCGGCGGCCAATGTGGGGAATTGGCAAATACTCAGCATGCGTTTCCATGCGGCAAGATTGTCTTGCTTTTGGATGGAAGCAAGATATTTTTGCCGCATGCATCAAAGCGCTTCCACGCAATATCCTGCGGAAAACCTTGTTGGAACCCTCATCGCCGACCGATGGCAAGTAACCGCCAAGCTCAACGGGGGAGCTGTAGAAACAACAGGAGGAAATTTTTCAATTCCGTATGAAGTCCTTGATTTAAAGACGCAACGGAAAGCATTTCTCAAGGTGCTCAACATACAAAAAGCGCTTACTATTTACCAAGACTTCCATGGTTTGACTCTGACCGAGGCACTGAGCCGCATCACCGATGGCCATATCTTTGAATGCCATCTTGCCGATGCATGTGCTGAGCGAAAAATGACTCGTGTCGTTCGTGGAATCGGCCACGGACATACAATGGTCGAGATCCCGGGATTCGGCCCGGTCCAACATGGCTATATCGTTTTTGAGCTTGGAGTGGGTGACACTCATCACTTTCTCAAGGTCTCGCAGTCATTCGATCTTGCATGGACCATGAAGGTTCTCCATCAAGCCGCAGTTGGCGTGCATCAGCTCCACCAAGCAGAAATTGCACATCAAGACATAAAGCGATCCAACGTTGTTTTCTTCGAACGCAATAACGCCAAACTTACGGACCTCGGTAGAGCGGTAAAGCGTGATCGCCACAGCAATAATAACGACCGTGATGTGCCATGTGAGTTTACAAATAGTCCTCCCGAATTGATCTACGGATTCATCCCGAGCGACTGGGACCAGCGCCATTTTTCGACTGACCTTTACATGCTAGGAAATCTTGCATTTTCGATGCTCTCCAACGTGACCATCACGAGCGCCATTCTTCTCCAGCTGCCAATTGAACTCCGTCCTAAATCGCTGGCCGGACTTATCCTCGGTGGTTCCTACCAGGGCAAATACTCAGAAGTGGTGCCGTTTCTAAAGAACGCCCTTGATACCGTTTTGGTTCAGTGTGCCCCGCAGGTTGATACCAGCATCAGGGAAAGATGGAGCGCTACCGTCGCACAACTCTGTGACCCCGATCCCGAGACTAGGGGACATCCCAGAGACCATGCCCAGAAGCACATTCGTCGTTATTCTGCCGAACGTTTCATTTCAGCGTTTCGCGATATGGAATTGAGGGCTTCCATCGCCGCCAAAAAATGAACAGCTTCTCGGAGAAAACACGCCGTGTTATCCCTCGCTGGCGGAACTTCAGAGTGTCTGCCAAACTCGGCGAGATTCTTCCACTGAGGCTGCCCCCACCCTCCGAACCCATGGTTCTTAGCGCAGCAGAGGCCTGGCACGTTTGGGACTCGACTAAGAATCCGAATAGTGCCGGAGAGTTGCTCTCATCCGGTCTGCTCTCTGGAGATGAGAAAGCAGTGCGTGAGGCATCCGCGTTTCTCTTGAATCCCCGCTCCCAATCCTCTTCCTTTGCACAGGAGTTTGCCCGCTCACTGCTTGCAAATGAGAGTCTGAGCAATATTTCGATTCCCGAGTCTCATGCCGGGAATGACCCCCGTTCCGTTAGAGCCCTCCTGAGACTCAACCCTTTCGATGCAGTCGCTTGGGCGGACTTGGCTCGATTTCACACAATTGGAGGGAGGTTTGAAAAAGCCCATCGTGCCATCCTTACCGCGCTCCGGCTCGCACCAGACAACCGCTATATCTTACGCACTGCTGTCCGCTGCTTGATCCATCTGGAAAAGGCAGACCAAGCGTTATTTCATCTCATCCGTTGTGAAACCACCGAGCACGACCCCTGGCTGCTTTCAGCTCACCTAACGGCATCCAGCATTGAGGGGAAGATCTCTAGACTGCGAAAGCGTGCACTGGCTGTGAGCACTTCCGACATGGACCCGCTTCACTTGTCGGAGCTGAGAGCATCTCTCGCTAGTGATGAGTTGATGGCAGGCAACTCAAAGAAAGGGAGAAAGTTATTACAAGCAGCTCTTCAGAAGCCCACCGAAAATGTCATTGCTCAGGCATGGTGGGCTAGCCGGGTGCTGAACATGGAACCACCGGTTCACATGGTGGGCCGTGATTTGGCTTTTGAAGCGGACACCAAAGCCGCACTCGCTAGTGCGCAATGGGAAAACGCAGAACGTGCGGCCAGCGCTTGGCTTGCTGACGAACCGTTTTCAAGCCGACCGGCAATCACGTGCTCGTTTCTTCATGCTGTGGCGTTTGAAGAGCACGAAGTGGCAATCCAAATTCTCAGGTCCGCACTGAAGGCGAATCCAGGTGATCCCCAGCTGCTAAATAATCTTGCTTTCTCACTGGCCAACATCGGCAAAACCGAGGAAGCCTCGGATCTTGTTCGTGCCGCCCTCCAGGCTGCCGACAAGGACAACCTAAAGATTGCGCCTCTTGCCACCTCAGGCTTGATCGATTTCAGAATGGGAAATGCCGAAGCTGGACGTGCAAAGTATAGAGAGGCGATGAGGATGGCCGACGACAGCAAACTGTATTCCACCAAATCCCTTGCGTCCCTCTTCCTCGCCCGGGAGGAACGTTTAGCAAAAACCCCCGAAGCAGAATCGACACTCAAGGAAGCTATCGAATTAACGGACAAACACCCGCCCGCCAATTCCGAACTCATCAAGCAAGTGATGATTGACGGACCCAAGAAAAGATCTGCTGCGGACAGTAATGCGTCTGCCGATGCTTGATCCCCTTATTTTGAAAGTTCAGAGAGCTTCTTCGCGAGCAGAACACCTCGCTCTTTGGCAAATGCTGCAAAATCGCGAAGCTGGAGGCTGGATGTGTGGGTGTTGCTTCCTTTTTCAGGTCGGTGCGTTTATCGTGATGCCGCTTCGCTTGTGAGAGGTTTCTACGGCGTGGGTTTGATCGGAGTGCTTGAGGCGGGTTTTGCGTTATCTAGTCTGCGGTGAAGAAGGGAAGCCAATGTTAAGAGGTCAAGGGCGTCTTGTTCGGAAACCGGCCAGTCTTCTTTCACTCCGTGAGCCGTGACATTTCGGAAGGCTCCAAAGAGGCCAAGGAAGAGGTTAAGTAAGCCGGTTTGCTCGCTTTTGTGAGTGTCCGTAGCAAGGGAGTTGAAGTGAAGCATCGGGTTGCCCGTGCTACCGAGACCGAAGGCTTTTTGTGAGAGCTGGCCCGCGTCTCCCATTAAGCCGGTGCGTTTACGGATTTTGTCTGAAAGACTTTTTGTTGCTTCCAATACAGCGTGAAAATAGTTCTCCTGAAGTAATTCTTCTCGGCAGAAGCCAAGCACGTCTGAATGCACGTTTCGGCGCTCCAACTCGGCTTTTAGGCGATGTGCCCGTGCCTTGGCTTCGGCTATTGTGGTTGCATTATGTGTGAAACGAACTTTGGCATCTTGGTCAAAAAACATCCCGCGGAAAGCGAGGACTTGGTTGACGCGCTCCAGTATCACTTCGTGTTTTTTAGGGTCGTTGAGGTAACGGTGAGGCCTTAGTGCTGTTTGAGTAAACTTGATGGCAAAATTTCCGGTGGCCGTTAGGCGCTGCCTCTCAGCAATCGCGTTGAAAATGCGCTTGGCTTTTGAAAGTCCATCAATGCTCCCAACCTCAACAAGGTTTGCCTCGTGAAAAAGTCCGGGGAGCAAGCTGTGTGAGGCGACGTCTGCCAGAGCTTCTGCAAGAGCGAGGAGTTCGGATTGGGTAAAGGGTGGAACCTTGCGAATGGGATTCATTTATATATGCTGATCGAAGATCAAAGGTTGAGTAAATGGTTGTGTTGCTAGCTTTAAGCACTGATATACCGTGCCCGTTTTCGTGGCACATGATTTTAGGGCTTCAGATAAACCAAATAGACTTTGTCAGGTGATAGATCGCCGGTTGGCGGCAGATCCTCGATGGTGGCCGATCCCAGCGCTCCCCACATAGCATGCCTAATCAGATTCTGCTGCCACTGCTTTGCTGCTTTCCTCACAGAGTCAGAGTCATACAGACCGAGCAACTTGATGGCCTCAGTTCTTTGCAGGCGATTGATTTTCGCCCGCTTGGTAAGTTGTGTGAGTGTCTTTCCATGTGCGGGCTGCCCCAGCATTTGAAGCACATCATTGGTCAGTCCCTTGAGCTGAGCGGCTCCGAAAATGTTTCCGGCATTCATCGGAATGCAGCCTTTTACTTCCGCGATGAGATTGGGGTCCTCCATGTCGATGTCAAAGCCCGCGCAGTTCGGATGGGTAGCGTTCACTCCTCGCTGTAATGCTGCCCTCGCTTCGTTGTTCAAGAAGAATCGTTGGGCAATCGTGTCCACCAATGCCAGAGTTAGCTTTAGCGTGACGATGTCATGAATTCGAGCCAGACCTCCTTTCAGCCTCAGTACCTGATCGAAGTTCAGGCGGTTGTAGTAGTTCTGTCGCGGTAGGTTCAGGGTCGCGATCAAGGACTCATTGAAGCGCTCCTGGAGATCTTCCTCGCGAACGTAATTCTGAGTCTTCTTCTTGGCAGTCCTCACTGGTTTGGAATGCGGGGAGTCGGACGTCGGGATAATCCCAAGCGTGTTCAGCATTTCACGTTTACTATTCATGACATTTTCAGTTCTCCTTTGCTGCCAGGCCCGGGATCGGGGTGACGGCTCCTGTGAATTTGAGGTAGTTGATTTTTACGCCGTCATCGAGGTCGATTTCGAAGCGTTGTTGGGCGAGGGGGAGGATGACTTCGCGTTCCCAGTCTTGGCAGTCCTTGAGGTATTTCTGGAGTTTCTCGTGCTCCTTGCGGGCGGCGGTTTTTTCCCTCGTGGTGGTCGCAGTTGCTTCGACTTCGGTGAGGTGGGCGATGCGGGCTTCCAGTTTCTTGAGGTAGTCGCGGAGGTATTTGTTGAGGAGGGTGTTGACGGTGTCCTTCGTGTAGCGGTGGAGATAGACAAGGGCGCTGAAGCCGCGCTTAGGGCTTTGGAAAAGCCAGTAAATGGGGCGCTTTTTGTAGGTCTGGAGGTGGTCTTTGTAGAAGTCGGTGAGGAAATATTTGTCCAGCGACTTGCCGAGCGAGTCCTCAATGAAGCGGAGGTTCTGCTTGAGCGTGGCTTCGCCGAAGGTGGCGCGGAGGAAGTCGCGGGTGCGGGCCACGATGTCGTCCTCGAACCACTCGCCATCGAGCACAGGGACGATACCGTCCTCGTCCGGGGCGAAGGTCAGTTGATCCAGCGGTCTTCCCACCTTCTCAAGAAAGTCACGAAGTGACTCGCCGGCGTTGGCGAGGATGAGGCCGGGGTGGTCGGGGGAATAGCGGCCCATCATGCAGCCGACGGCGTAGGAGAGGAAGGCGGCCATGTCGCGGCGGGCCTCGGCGCGGGCGAGGGTGATTTGCGCCTCGGGCACTTCGGGCTGCAACTCGCCGTCGAGGCCGTAGGCGGCGATGAAGAGCCGGTTGTTCTCCGTCTCCAGTTCCTGCATCCGGCGGATGGCGGCGGTGCTCTGCGCCTCCCAATTCCGCCAGCTCGCCTCCAGCGTCGCGCCCTTCAGCCCCGGCCGCAGCAACGGCTGGTCGCGGAAGTCCCAGGAGGTCTCGAAATTGTCCCAGTCGGCGCGGGCCAGCGAAATTAAGTTCTGAACGACCCGTCCGAAGGTGTCGCCTGGAAGTTTCATATATGGGAGTTTTTGAACATGCCCCGCTTCGACACCCAAAGCAGGGCTCAATACCTTGAGGCAGTGTGCAGCAACGCAGGAATTTGCGAACGCGAGTATGCCCAAAAGTTGGTCTCGTTCATCAGTGTAAATGGCCGGGCCTTTATGACCGATAATAAATCCGGCAGGAAACCAACGGAAGGCTGGAAGATCACTCGATATTAATGACCAGGTAACACCCTCCCTGAAATAATAAGCAATGTTTTTGATAGTTCGTGTAGGCGAACCGTAAAGGCTCTTCGCGTATTCCATCAAGCTGGCTCCGTCTTCCGCCCAATTTACGACCAAATCGTTGTTGCCAAACCACCGGCGATAAGCGCCGCCTTTGTTGAATGGAAACCACTTTCGCCCCTCCAACTCTGCTTCAGTTCTGCTTGCGGAATTCAGTTTGATTGCATTGAAGGAGACTTCAGGCCAGAATTTTAGGAATCGTCCATCATCGCTGGTGGCCAGCCCTTGCCTAGCGTCAGCGAGCTTATCCAGCGTGTCGTTTTTCTCGAAAACCCCCCTTGTCAGTTCGGATGTCCAGTATGCAAATGGAGTTCCCTCGATCACGGAAAAATCCGCGAGTGACGCACTATATTTGTTTTTAGCATTTCGAAGTAGTTCGGATTTTTCAGCCTCATTTAATCCACTTCGAAGATCTAAGAACCAAGCGCTCCGATTCGTTGCGGGCCTATTCACAACTATGAAAGCGGCCGTTTGCACCACCTCCCCGGAAATTGAATCAAAGCCTCTTGGTCCCAGGTGAGCCAATGATGCGAGATGAACACTGGAACGGAGCGCTTTCCTCAAAGGTTCAAATGACGCGAGGAACATCCAGCCATGCATCGTGATCAGGGCGATGTAGCCGCCAGTGATGGTAAGTGAGCGGCCGCGGACTATAAAGGATGAGAACAGGTCGTGCTTACCTTCAGGAAAGGTTCCAGCTAGATATTCTTTTAAGGTGCGACTCATCGTCCGAATACCCATATACGGCGGATTGGCCACGACGACGTGATACCGCTGGGTGAGCGCCTCGGCTTGTTCGAGCACGCGCAGGACTTTGAGGTGCGTCTCGTGCAGGAAGAGCTGGCCGCCGAGGTCCTTCGCCTCGATGGCGCGGCGGACGTCGGCGATGGCCCGTTCGTCGAGGCACGGCTGGATGAGGGAGCCGAAGTTCTTCGCCTCCTCGAACTGGTGAAGCAGCTTCAGCACGGGCTGATTGAAAAGGGAACCGAAGCCGAGAGCGTGGATGTAATCTTTCAACTCCCCCTCCTCGAATCTGATGTCGCGCAGCTCGATGATGCGAGGCCGGACGAGGCGTTCGGGCTGGAAGAAGCGCCGGGATTTTTCCCGGGCCTTGAAGATGAGGGCCAGATCGGCGAGCTGAGCGGCGCGGGGGCAGATCTCCAGTCCGTGCAGATTGTGCCGCAGGATGAGAGCGGGAATTTCGCTGGGCACATAGCCTTCCTCCTCATAGATGAGGGTGAGCAGGTCGAAGGCGTAGGTGAGCATGTGCCCGGAGCCTACGGCGGGATCGCAGATGCGGATTTCCTCCGGCTTGCTGATCTTGAGAAAGTCCGTCTCGGGTTCTCCCTCAATGTAATATGGCATGTGTTCGCGCAGCCGGGAGCCGGGGCGATTGAGCAGCCAGAGGCGGCCAAGGGAGTTCTCGACAAGATAGCGGACGATCCAATGCGGTGTAAAAAGCTGGGTGACGGCAGGGATGTCGTCAGTGGGCACGGCGCTCTTGCGGGCCATGACGGCGTCCTTTTTCTCGGAAATGTAGAACTGGTAGAGCCAGCCAAGAATTTCCACGTTCGCACGTGGTCTGTCATTTGCGTCTGTTTCTACACAATCGGCATCAGTGATCTCGGTGCGGAAGCCTTCAGCGACGGAATTTGCGGTGAGCAGGTCGTCGGGGAGGAGCAGCTCCGATTCGTCGTTGAGCTTATCGAAAATGTCAGGGAGCAGGGTGTGGTAAAAGCGGCAGGCGGAGAGGATGAGGCTGCGGTAGGCCTCACCTTGGGGATCCGCCCCGGCAATGGCGGTGGGCAGGCGCCCATCGAGCAGGTCGTTGAGCCGCTGGAGATTTGTGTGGTGTCGGAGTTCTTCGGGCAATGCGCCGGAGCGGAGGAGCTTGAGAATTTCCGGTTGGGTTTCGTCCGGCGTGGCAGGTGTGAGGACGCGGGCCTTGAATGGGTGCCAGCCCTGGGCATCGAGAAAACGCAACGCGGCGAGGCGATTGAACCAAGTGTAGGCGACTCGCTCAATGAGGGCAGTGCGGTTTCTCCCTGCCTCCTTCCGCAGAATGGCCACCTGCGCTGCGGCTTGGCGAAGGTCCGGTGTATCCGCAGTGAGGACGTAGTCGAGCTTGCGTTCCACTGCCTCCATGAGTTGGCGTCGGACGGCGGGAGCAAAGGATTTGAGGGCAGAGGTGTTCATGCTTGATTGCAAATTCGACATTATATCTTGGTTATAAAGCCACAATCAAAAGATGGTTTTTGAGTTCCAGAGATATAGGATGAAAGCGACATTTCAGCGACCGTTCTACCTTCGGTATTGAATTTGTGAATTTGCGTAACCAGATGGTGTAATGGTCCATCCTCATGTATGCATTCACAGACTGAATCTGCGCCGATCCCTGAATCCATGACCCACCGATTTGACAGGTTCATATACGCGAAGCTTTTTCCATCTAAACAGGCAATTACGTTTGGGCGCAAGTGCTCGGGCGTTGAACGACTCAGTGCAGCAAATTGTTTCACGAGAGCCGGGCTGGATCGACCCAACGATCCACAGAGAATAAAGAAGAATGGCGAGTCCATGGGATTAGCTTCCGGATTAATTTTTGTATTCTCTGCCCCCAATGCAACTTGCCGACTTCCGTATTTGCGAAATCTGCAAGGATTCGCTGTTTGACGCACCCGTGACTTCACCGAAACACATTTCTGGAACGCGTCCTTCAGACCAGTTGAATCCAGGGTGCTCTTTATTTCTCCAGCAGCGATGACTGCTTCACAAGGGAAGTAGGATTCTTTGCCGGATAAATCGTAAGTAAACACTGGCATGATACCCGTTTCGTAGACAACCAGATCCACTTGGGCACTTGTGCCCTTTCTAGAATCGATCACACATCCGCTTCCGATTGCGGTTCCTGGAGGCAAAAGGCCTTTTAGCCCTCTAATGGTTGCGTTCTCCCGACCTCCGCCTACGAGCCCTGGAGTGGTAAATATTTCGGCATCAGTGAACTCCTTTACTAATCTTTCCGAGAGATGTTTGAAAAAGTCACTGGGTTTGAAATTTGCTGGAATCATGGGTGAAATTTGTGAGGCATTTGCAAAGTTGACTTGGTTAACTGAAATTTAGTCCCTCGGTGATTTCGAGGCGGGCATCAATCACGTAGGCCAAACCCTTTGAGACCGGCGGACTGACGACCACGAGCCTGTCCCGAGCCGATGCGATATATTGGGCCGGAGAGGAACCTGATGTGGATGTGAAGATGCGGGACATAGAGGTTACGGGATACGAAAGAATGTGCGGATCGCAGCCAGCAAATCCTGAGGCTGGAGGTTGCCACCGAAGGTCGCTTTGAGAGCATCAAGAATCTTCGCCCAGTCCGGGCCGGTCTCCGGGAATGCGGTAAGGAACGCGGCGAGGTCATCACGGACATTTCTCGGAAGCTCCGGTCCGGCCTCTCCCGGAAGGGTGGCCGCGAGGCGGAAAACATCATTCCGGTGTTTGTCGATGTCTTTGGCATCGACTTTTTCCCCGCGTTCACGCCTCTCCGTGAGATCCAGCCATGCCTTGGCCTTGAGCGGAATGAGGGCAGTGACGGTGGCAAAGCGGATGCCGTCGCGCTCGGCGTGATGCAGGCGGATGATCGTCTCATAATCTCCATCCAGCAGAATGGCCGAGAGGCTGTGGTGACCATCCCGGAGCTGGACAGGAATGATGGTCTGTCCATCTGAGAGTTCCAAGAAATCCGGACTGCGGCTGAACAGTTCCAGAATGGCTGGATAGGCGGGGTTCTTCGGCTTGGCGAAGCGGTAGAGAATGGGACTGCTGTCTGAGCGTTCGCGTATTTCGTAGCCTCCCGATTCGACAAAGGCGCGGAATGCCGGAATGAAGGCATGATCCAAAACTTCAATTAGAAGAACGATGTCGAGGTCTTTGGTGGCTCGGAAACTGAGGCCCTGGTCGGTGAACCACTGATCGCAGGCAGCGCCTCCGATGAGGACAAAGCTTCCCTGAAACTCCCGGAAGTGGTCGCGGAACAAATCGAGGCCCTTTACCATTGGACCCCCTCAATCAGTTGTTCGAGTTGCTGCTGGACCCGCTCATCCGCGTGATAACGCAGGCTGAGATAGAGCGAGAGCGGATCGACAGCTTCGTCGTCGCCAAGAAGTTTCGGTTCGTAGGACCAGACCTCCATCTTTGCTGTCGCCTCATCTGAATCCCGGCATCCAATCAAAATTCCCTGCTCCAAATACGACTCAAGCATCTTCGGGCCGAATGCATAAGTGGGAAGCCGGTCGTCTGCAATCATGGTGCGGCGGCTGAGCGCACTGAGGCCCGAAAGTAGAGCGGGATAGCCTGGCTCCCTTGTCCATCGAACCCAGCGGGTCTTCTTCACGGGAGAGGTCAGTTGATTCTGGGCGAGGTTCCAGAGTTCGCGCTTTTTCGCAGGGAATTTCAGGACCATCGACCGCCCAACCCTTTCCACTTCGCAGATTCCGGCTCCCTCCAACTCGTCCTTCACTTTGCTCAGCATCATCGCGGAGCAGTGCAGCTTTTCAGCGATGTTTCTCAAAGGAAGGTCCGTCAACGGTTCGCGCTCCAGATGATAGAGCAGGGTGAGTTGGGCGGTGGGGCTGAGCGAAGCGCGGCCTTTCCCGGTTGGTTTTGGGAAGCGCTCCCGGAGGTCCACGAGGACACCGGGAAGGAAGGTTTGAGTGCCGGGGACAATGAAGGGAATTCCCTTATGGACCATCCGGTTTCTGGCACTTGAGGCCAGCCCCGAAAGAACGAAGGCGACGGGGGCACTTAAAAGAGGTCGAAGGGTTGCTGCCTGTTTTTCGTATTCTGCGGGGGAACCTGTGTCCCAAGACTCATCCTCCTTAGCCAGGCACCATGCCTTGCCAAACAGTTTCACAGAGTAGAACGAAAATCGGTTGCGGAGGAAAAGCGGAAGCTGCGCAACCTCCAGCGGCCGTAGCTCTGGACTGAAGCCAGAAAGCGTCTCCAAGTAACTCTTGAGCTGCTGGCAGGTGGACATCTTCATTTGAATAAACTGCCTTGGGACGATAAACAGGTCAAGTTTATTGACCAGAGGTGGTTTATTGATTCCATCACAGGCTGAGGCGTTTGCCTTGTTTGATTTCAGTGACTGCGGACTCCCGCAAGGCGGCGAGCCATTCGTCGTTCTCCTCCTCGGTGGAGAGGAAGGGTAGTTTGCACTTGGTGCGCAGGGATGTGGCCGGAACGTAAGTGGGAGCAGGCGGCACGGGAGTGGGAGTGGCTCTACCTGTTGGAAGCGGGGCCGGGGTGGCGAGGCTGGCGACCAGCTCAAGTTGGGAGGGATAGTCGATAGTGCGGTAGCGGTTCACCCGATCACGGATAGCGGTGACGAAGCGGGCTGATGCGATGGCTGCCCTGGCCTCCGTGGATTTGGCGAGCACCTGCGACTTCGCGGCAGTGTCGAGCTTGGCAAAATCCGGCAAGTCGGTGAGGCGCTGCTCATGGTCGTCCAGGATGGTGTTGGCACTTTGGCACTCCTGCTGGAGAAGATCTGCAATCGCGGCTCGTAGTTTCGTCACAGCAGCTTTGGCGTTTGGCACCGTGTTTCCACGATACGGAGTGGCAGCCTGGGCGAGATCACGCAATGGCTGGACATCCTCCGGTGTGAGGTCGTTGAAGTTCGCCTCCTCTTCCCGGAGGAAGGCAATGGCTTCGTCGTAGGCAACCTTTTGCGGACCATTCATGAAGACCTTGATCGGATCCAGGATGTCCTCTTTTGCAGTCAGCAGAGAATCCTCGAAGTCGGTCAGATGGTTGAGCAAGTAGGTATAGTCTCGCTCGGCGAGCTTGGAGATCTGGTCCTCGACACTGCTGAGTGATTCAAGGAACGGATAGCGGTCAACCTGTAGAAGGAGATCTTTTAACAAGCGCGACTCGACCGCGAGCTGAGTAAGAGCGGATTGCCCCACACTGCGGGCATCCGTGCCATCATTGGTGCGATCAAAGAAATCCTGATGGAAGCGCTTGAGGGCGTTGATTTTGGTGGCGTCGAACTGCTCTTGAAGCCGCACGCGCACGGCACCATGCAGGCGGGTGCTGACGAGATGTTCCAGCACGGCCTTGCTATCAAGAGTCTCTGGAGCCCGAAGCTCAATTTTGCCCATGCGGAAGAGGCGTCCGATCAGCGTTTGGACAGCGAGCGGATACCAGCCAAATGGTCGGCGGCCGAACTGGCGGATCATTTCCTCCACAGAGGTTCGTTCCCCCTGGTCCTGATTGCGCTGGACGTAAGTCATGATCTCTTGCTCAGACTCGGAGAGCGGCTGCTGTCCGCCGGTGAGCAGATCGTCTGGATCAAGCAGGGTTTTGCGAAGCACATTCTCGTCATAGCTGCCTTTCAGCATCCGCAAATTCGGGAAGGCGAAGGTGACAAGGTCCTGGGCCATCTTGTGGAAGCGGGTCCTGGGATCCGGGTAATACGAGCCCTCGATCTTCGAACCGTTCAGATAGATGGAGGCTTTCACAAAGAGTTCGGAGCAGAGCGCCTGGAGGTTGGAACGGCGAAGGCCGTTTTGCTTCCGGCGCTCATCAAGGATGACCTTCCTGCTGGGATCGGTATTCGTCCCGGTGTTTTGCTGGGCATACTTCTCGGTCTTGAGGTAGAGGCGCGCCTCCTCCATGAGATGATAGTCGGACGCGAGCACGAGAGTCAGCTCGGACCTGCCGGTGCCTTGGGCAGCAAGCGAGCGTTCATCGCCATGATTCGGATGATCCGGCGTGATGATGTTGAGGCTCAACTCGGCGTCTTTGCCCACCAGATGATCATCAAGTTTGCGGGCATACGTGTAATCCTGGCCATTGCCTTCAAACCGGATTTTGGGTGATTTCACGACATCGTCAAAGAGGACTTCCGAAAGGAGCTTGGTGACCTGAGAGTCGTCAATATCGGTGCCTTTGATCTCTACCTCCACGTCCTTCTCGGCATCAGTGAGGAACTCGAAGACTTCGCCGTTTTGCTGAAGGTACGATTGGGCTGCCAGCAGCGCCAAGGCCTGTTTCACCGCCTTCTCGTGAGCAGCGATGTCCTGGATATTCGCACGGTCGATGAGAAGAATCGCGACATTGCGCGGGGTGGCCTTGAACTCGCGCACCCATTTGAGAAGGAAAAGCGCTTTGAGAATCTTGAGGGCAAGCGGATCGTCAAGATGGTTCGCGGCCTGGAGGATCGAGGTCTGCATGTCGCCCCGCAGGGTGGCGGTGATGCCGTCGAACATCCGGTCAAACGTAGCCAGGGAACCGACATCCTCGTTCTTGAGCGACTTAGCGACGCTCTGGAATACCTCCAGCATCGACCGCTCTCCGACCGAAGTGTGTTTTCCGGTGAAAGCATCGTGCTTGGACAATTGCTCGATGGCCCGTTGGAAAAGATCAAACTGATAAGGGTGGAATGGATAGAGATTGCAGAATTCATCGCTACCTCGCCAGCCCTTGTATTGAACGGAGTCGTCGGAGAAGCGGAACAAAGTGACGAGGTTCTCTTTCTCTCGATCAAAGATCGTCGTCAGCGATTCGGGTTCCGCCTCTGTCTTCGCGAGTAGGCGGCGCTGAATAACTTCCCTGACGTCGGCGCTTGTAAGATTTGGGCGGGTTTTGAAACGGCCTTGAATTTTCGTGAAGTCATCACCCTGCTCTTTTCTGAGTTCACCCAGCACTTTCTGGAGATCTCCCTGCGAAGTCACAAACACCCAAGAACGACCGTCACACTTGGTGGCAAGGCTCTCGGCCACGGTTTGTAAATTGAGCATGAGCTTGGAGTCCTGCCCAATGAACTGGCCTACTTCATCGACGAAGAAATTGAGGCGGAAGTCCTTTCCCTGTTGATCAATGTATTCACGGACCTGCTCGGCAAACGACTCGATGGAAACGCGATATTCATCGCGGATTTGGTTCAACACATTCACGGCATCCTCTTCGGAAACTCCAAAATGTTTTGCGTAGGCGGCGTTAAATGCTTTTCTCCGGGCGGTAGCCAATGCGTCGCGATCACGTTCCCACTCGCGGCCATTCACTTCAAGATAGGTTTGCTTGAATGCTCCGAGTTGGCCGGCCTTGTCGAGGTCGTATTCCAGCTTTGCAATGTGGCCTTGTTTTCCATGGTAGCCCCGCAGTTCGTTGAGCACCTTTACAAACACTTCCAGGATCGGTGCTGCGGTGTCGCCTCCGATGTGGTCGGCCCTCTGGTCGATGATGAAAAGGATGCCATGAGATGGAATCCGGACGGCACGCGCCAAATTGCCACGCAAGATCTCATCCTCGATATTGGGCAGGATGACATCGGCGGGCTTGCGACCGCTGGGGAGCGTGCGCTCATCAAGCAAAAGCGAGAGAATCTTGAGCAAATGGGATTTTCCCGACCCGAAGAATCCAGAGATCCAAACTCCGTTTGCGTTGGCATCTTCCAGGTAGCGCTCAACCAATTCATAGAGAGCCCTTCCCACCTCCTGAGTGACGACGAACTCTTCAGCTTCCAAATCCAGGTGCCGGTTGTCATCGGCCTTGATGACTCCGTCGATTGGGCGGGATACGTCCTTGAGAAATAGCTGGTGGATCTTCATGAATTGGCGGTGCGGTAGTGGTCGAGGTTGAAGGCGCGATAATATCCCTTGGCGGGAAGGCTGCCAAACAGCCTGAGTTGCGAGCCGAGCCCCGGCATTTGGATATATTCTCCTGGGAAAAACATCACCAGAGGGTGGTGCATCATGACGGGTTGGATGGAATCGAGGAGTGTATGAGCACGAAGAAAAGGAAAAATGTGCCCCACGCCTGAAACCAGAGTGAGTTGGACACCATCCTCTTCCATGATCTTTGCCAAACGAGGCACAATCCGGCTTTTCGGGTCGGCATAGTTTTTTAGATCGCGAAGGAGATCCTGTCGGTCATAGCCAGCATCCTCATCGGTGAAAGCATCCAGGAGTCCCTCCTCCGTCAGTTCCTTAAGCAACAGCCGGAACAAATCCACTTCGGCAACCTTGATGCCCGAAGTGCGCAGCCGCTGGGCCAAGGCACGAATCAAGGACGACTCCTGATCTTCGTCCCTGACATTGTAGGGTTGGATGAAAATGGGCACCTCATTCGCCAGCCCGTGCATTGAGAGGAAATTCTCGTTGGAGAGGATTGAGAATAAGCGATCAAGTTGATGATTCATCGGGTGCGTCAATGGGTTCGGATTTCACTTTCTGGCACCAGATAGGCTGCGAGCCACGCAGGGCTTTCGGCCCGAATTGAAAGTTCGACATCATGGGGGATGACAGGCCGCTGAAGCGAGCCGATTTCCTGCCCCTTGATGAGAATTTCCGTCTCGCGCAGCATAGCAAACAACACACGGCGAACTTTTCCGGATGTGGATTCTGAGAGTTTCAATAATTCAGGGTGAGCAGGCGTCTTCTCTTCGATGAAGCGTCGATAGTCGGATTCGCGAAGGACGTAGTCATGCCGCTCCACCTTTGCCCGTAGCGCGTCCGCAGCAAAGTCGAACAAGAATGAGGAGTGCTTCACGGCAGCCAGCCAGGCCAGGCTGATTCGGGTGTCGGCTCCGGATTGGACCAAGAGTTCAAGTTGGTGACGGCTGAGGGTTTGAAGGCGCGGACGAAGCTCGCGCTCCATGCGTTGGGCGCTTGTCGCCGTCCTGCACTGCAATTCGTTCGAGGCAAGGACGCTCTCCTTGGTTTTTTCCCACGAGCCAGTCTGGAGGAAGCGCTCGGCGATGATGCGAAGCAGCTCCGGCCTCAGAGAGGCTGCGGTGAAACCAAAACTGTATGTAAGAGGCTGAATCATGGCGTCGGCGTATGGGGAATGCCATCAGTCATGCGCAGATTCTTCCAAAGATTGTGCATCCTGAAGTGCGGGGTTGGGGAGACCATCCGAATCAACCCTGCCTGCCTTCGGCTTACGTTTTCTTTTTTTAGCAAGATATTGTGTGATTGCATCCCGGAGCACCCAAGCGACGCTTACCCGATTCTCCTAAGCAGTTCTCTGAAGAGTTTGCTTGTTATCACTCTTGATGCCAAGCCCGACGCGATCAATGTGTTCGGCATCGACTGGAGGACTTGATTTCAAAGGAGACGTTGTCATACCAGCATTCTGCATTCCTGTATCTGGAAAGGCAATTCGAAAGGGAGTTGAGGCCTGCATTCACTCGATCTCGAGGTAATGGCAAGAAAGTAGTGTTCCATCCACTGCGGTGGATAATAGGCTGAAAGAGAATCTTGGGGGATCCAAAGGCAAGGAGTTGACGAGTGCTGCGCGACAATATCAAGGGAGGCATCCTATGAAAACGTGGCGGGTATCTTGCCTGTATGAACTACACAGGCTGCCGATCTCTCACTGACACCGAATGCACGCAAATTTTGTCCGCCATGGACGGGCGATATTGGGCTCGCGACCGCGCACTATTTGAGTTGATGCGCCGCACGGGATATCGGGTCTCAGAAGTTCTGAGTCTACGCGTCGGAGATGTCTATGACTATGAGACGCAGACCGTGCGAAGCTCCATCACAGTAACCAAGGTGAACATGAAGGGCAAAAAGCAATCCAGGACGATGCCACTGCATGAGGAGGCTCGCGCTGCCCTGTCCCTGCATATTCGATTTTCACACCTTCATTATTGTGGATACGCCGACCACCCGTTGTTTCCAGCTCAGGGCACGTCAAAGCCCATGAGTCGACGGCATGTGCTGCATATCCTGCACACGGCAGCACGCAAAGCCGGAGTGGATAGATCCCGCCTTGGAACGCACTCCATGCGAAAGACCTTTGCCTCCTCCGTTTATCAGTCGCCCCATGTAGCTGGTGACCTTGCAAAAATGGCGCGTTTGCTGGGACACACGAATCCTGCAAACACACTTCGGTATTTGGAATTTCTCGATGACTCGCTCGAATCGGCAGTCCTTACGACATGACTTAACGATCAAAGCCAAAACTATTGATTTCACGATGAGCTGCGAATTACCGAAGAAGTGTGAAGGGACTTTTTGATAAATTTTAAAAAAATCAAGATGATCCATAGCTCTCGCTAATAGGAGGGCATGAACGCAATACAAATACCGAAAATCGAGAAGTCGCCGTATCATCTACACACCTATCCATCAGCTCCAACTCCGCTGATAGTTCCGGGCCGAGCTACGATCCGTGGGCGCCGGACAAAAAACCCGACATCCTTTCTGAGAAAAGTGCCAATCTATGCTGCGGAATTGAGGCAGCTGTGTGAGAATGACATAGCAACGATTGTTGGAAGTGAGAAGGAATTTGGCGACTACGATGAGGATTTGTTTCATGCGGATGTGTTGGAGCTTACAGAGGCGCTCATCGTGCTGGAGAGGGATGTTCGCATGCGTTGTCAACTGATCGCGGTGCTCGTCGGACAAATGCTTCAAAGGAAACTGAAAGCAAAGTGGGGGCTGAACCGAATGCTCATCGTTTGCGATCTCATGACGGCAAGCCTGAATGAGGATTTCCTCACTGACTCGGAATTTCAGGACAAAGTCCAAACCTTGGGAAATATGAATCCGAGATACACGGACATGCTCAAAGTCAGCGAAGTCCTTAATTGGAAATGCGGCCCCCACGGCCTTTTTGATCGCAATTGGTGGCGGCTGCACGCTGCCGGACAAGGACCACTACTCACCATCATCTAAATACTATCTTATGAACATCACATTTCCTCTGCCAGCCTTTAGTATAGTAAATGGTCCACACTACCGTCTCGAAGGCAAGTCAACTGCTGCACCAATGCAATTCCTTAAAAGCTGTATACTTTATGCTGTCGGAGCGCGATATTACGGGGGCTTGCTCGCTAAAAAAGCTACCTCCGATGAGAGGCTAGCCACGGTTGTCTATACTTTGATGGAAACTCATCGATTGGAAACCGGTATTGAGTGCGAGATCATCAACCAAACGCTCAAATCGGCGCTAAGCAAAGAAATTCCGGCTGCCAAAGCATGCAAGAGAATCTCCATGACCGGTGCCCTCATCATCGACATGCTGTGCTTGGATGAGACCACCGAGGGAACATTCGAAGGCATCCACAGAATCATGCTGGAGGCAGATCCGGGCTATCCTGCGATGGTGCGATTAGCACAAGTCATTCCGGGTACTCCGAACCACATTTCCGATTCTGAATGGTGGTCTGAAGAAGTAGCAAAACACTCTCCGATCGTGCGTTGGATTCCCATTTTCGAGCAATGAAAACCACCTCGCCGTTATACTCTCCCATCAGTTTCGTCGGCATTCCACATGAGTTCCGTGCCACCTTTTTCCGGCAGCTGACCGCCTTTGGCGAAGCTCTTCTGGAGATACATAAGCAGGTGAGTCCGCTGGAGGAGCATTGGAAACAGACGGTTCAGGGCTTCGTGAGCAAATGTGAGGAGCGCTACGGGCTAGCCTCCCGCGATATCCGCCTTGCGCTCGAAGGCCCCGAGCAGCCCGACATGGGAGCTCGGGTCTGCACCAACCTTGTGATTTCACAGCACGCTCAGCTGATTCGGGCGATCGGCACGGAAGCCAGTGCCACACAACTCCTCGCCTGCATGGACCAATTAACCAACCACGACATACCAACACCGAGTGGTTTGATCTGCCGGGGCAACGGAGGAAATTTTCCCACTCCCCTTGATGTGGTCGGGTGGGCAATTCGCGCGAAAGAAAGGGGCGGAATCTGGGTCTGCTACCCCGAGCTTACACTTGCTGCGGCGGCAGATCTCATACCGCCTTGCGTGAAATCTAAAACGCCCTTGATTCTGACGAACAGTCAAAAGATGGCGTTGGAGCGAATTCGCAAATGCTACAAAATTCGGGGCTCGGGGGTCGAGAAGGTTGCCGGTGTGTGGGCCCGCCCTTTCCCCTTGTTATGCGGGGTAAGTGGTGCCGGAAAAACGACCATCATCAAGCATCTTGCCCACGAGGAAAGCATTCCCATTCTTATTCTAGACTCGGGTGCGTGGATCGTGCGAGGCGCTAGAAACGATCGATATACTCTTGATGTGATCCGCGACTCGATCCGGTTTTCGCCAGGCGGCGGGATTATTTTGATTGATGAACTGGACAAATTTTGCGGCCGTCAGAGTTCGTGGGATCGGTCAATCGTGCAGGAGGTAATGGCCTTGATGGATGGACGACTGAGCGCGGCAGGATGGACTGATCGCGATCTCGCCGGGCTTCAGAAATGGATGATTGTTGGTGGCGGGACCTTTCAAGCCGATATCCGAGGACGCTCGAAAGCGCTGGGATTTGGAGGTACGCCGGAGTACAGCGGAGTGGTATCAGAGGTCCTTCGCACTCAAACGATGATACCTGAAGAGTTGGTGGCGCGATTCAATGCGAGATGGCTGGCGCTGGAGCCACCGGATTACACTGACTTCTGCCGTCAGGTTCGTTCAATCCTTGAAGAGCTTAAATATAAGCCCGAGGAAGGCATTGAAAAACACATTGATAGGGTTGCAAACGAAGCCGTGGCGAGCGGTCAGAACATGAGATTCGTTGAGGCCTACCTCAGTGAACTGCTGGAGAAAACTATGCAATCGGACGCTTCATTTTTTGATCCATCAGCAGATGACTACCTTCCAATGGGTCTAGAAGATGAGAGTGATTTCGAGCTGATTTAGGGACGGCGAATCCGGCCAAAAAGCCGCCGGTATCTTGGGTTCTTATGAGTAATAAAACCCAATCCAAACCAGCGCAATTCACCCTCGACATCACTTCAGCAGCCATTCGTGAAAGCACTTGGCAGACAATATGCACTCACAATGCGCACATTTCCTGGCCGCCGCATCTCATCGACGAAGTTCTTAACGAGACCACCGCCCAAGGGGTGCAGTTTGACGAACTTTGCCGCATCGCAGCTGAGGCTCCAGTGAGGAAATTCCCACCTACAAGATCGGTAACCGCCGAAGCTCTGTCCGAGGCTCCAAACGATCCCCTCCGAACACTACTAACGCCCTTTCTGCAACGGCTTGGCCGGAAGATAACCTCGGGCATGAGCATTGCTCCGAATCACCAACTGCGGGACGAAATTCAGGAACTTGTAACCGACAACTATGTTCGGACGGCAGTACGATTTCAGCCCTCGGGGGAAAAACATGGTGACCTTGTTACCTACGGATATGAAGCTTACCAGATGGTGCAGAGTCAAGGGGTGACACGGCATGTGGCGCGCATTTTCCGAATGCAAACGGCGATTTCACTGAATGCGGAGCAGGAAGCGGCGGGGCATGAACCCAGCTACTCGACCCCCATGGAGGCCACGCCGGAACAGAGGGATCTCCGCGTATATCTTGTGGAAGCATTGAGGGCTGCGTTGGATGAGCCTATAGCCTGGAAAATGATCCACTCCATCGCCTATCTTGATTGCACGCAGGGGGAGGTCGCGCGTGATCTCGGACTTAACCGCAAAACATTCAGCGGCGCCGTGGCTACCCAAATTAAGAACAAGCTCCAGCACAAACTTGCGGACGTGTTTAATCTGGAGGAGGGAAAATCAGCCAGCGTCGCTCAAATCGCAAAGTGCATCGCAGGAGTGTTTGATGAGGCTGAGTTCATCAAGCTCATCCCCGCGCCAACAGGTGCTCAAGTTGTTATACAGTCTGCGGTTGAGCTACCAGCTCGATTTGCATCAGATCACACTGTCCATCAGGAAGTGGACCAGGATATGGATTGAGCGGAGCCGAGGAGCATAGAGCTAACGGATTGTCACGCGGCTTACTGATCCATACCGGGGTCATCGGTTTCATCCAAAGTGAGCCCCATTTTCCGGGCGCGCTCTTTCCAGAGGTTTCTGGCGTGAAGCTGAAGGTCAGCAACTTTGTCTTTTTCATCGAGGATTTCAAATCCAAATATGGTCTCGATCACATCGGCACCGGGATGCCGCGGATCGGGAACTTCCACACTTGGCAGGCAATGAATTTATTTGGTCATCTACTACACTTCAGGTTCGCTTTCGTTGCCGATTTTCTCCAGAGTGCAAGATCAAATTTGGGGGCCTTGGTGTCGTTCACATGAAGTCAAATAATCCTACTGCTGGTTCCGCCGAGCCATATTGGTTTGAGTGGCAGACTGGGCTATTGAGCCTCGTAGAGTTGTTGGACGAGGACTCGGAGATAGTCGCGGTCGCGTTTCAACTGCACGGCATAAAGGGATGGGACGATGTGGGCGTGCAATTTCGCGATGGCAGGACGCGTTCACTGCAAATGAAGCACTCGCGCAGCGGCGATCCGCTAATCTTTGGGGATCTTGTGACGCCGCAGTCCGAGTTTGCACCATCGCTCCTGAGCCATGAGGGACTAATCCGGTTCAACGGCGGCGATGTTGAATGATCGTGGGTAAGCTCATAGAAAGGGGAGTTCTGTGGGATCGAACCCATGTTCAGGGTTATTTGCCGAGTGTTTCTTCGGAAAATATCTCCCATTCACCTTTCCCGCAGAAATAATCTAGGAGTTTCTGTGTAGATTTGAAGGTTCTGCTTCGGGTGTGGTACTCCCTGGGTTTTAGGTAGTGCTCTCCTCTTGCCTCATCAAACGCTATCCGATAAACAGTCCGGGTCACTTGCCCCCAAACTGCGGGGCTTCCATTCCCTGCATTCTCGTTGATGGCCCGGCCTATTTGCCTCTCATCGTAGTAAATCCAGAGTTCGCCTGCGGGGCCGTACTGTAGGTCTAATTCTGATTTCAATTTTGCTTTGTCCGCACTTGTGGAGGCAGATTCCGTGCTTTGTGTTTTTTTGCGGTTTTTCATATTAATAAGAGACTAAGCCATTTTGATATCCTGTTCACAATCGTTCATCAACAAGTTTCAGGTCAGTGTCTGACCAGAAACTAACGCCATACAGCCTCACGGCCTTTAATACCAAACCGCTGTGAATACGGAGCTCCACGAGCGCTTTGGATTTCCGAAAAAGAGACCGGGGCATGGCTTACGGAGTGTTTTCACTGATACGTTGAATTCCCGAAACTGCCCCAATCGGAGTTGCCATCGGCAATCATACGGGTATCCGGCAAGGGAAACCGCTCCTGAAGAAGCGCAAAAGTTTGGTCGTCCATGTCGCTGACATTTGCCGCCAGCCAGTGTCGAGCATAGGTCGTGAAATCCGCTGCCTGAGGGTTGCGGTGGAAATGTGCTTCCATAAGCATAATGAACCCTTCCACGCGAATTTCTGGTGTGGCTCCTTGGCGGCTGAGTTGATATGCGGATTGTTTGAATTCTTCTCGTTGCTGGTAGTTCATGATTTTCTTTCGGTTTAATTTAATCTTGATGAACACTTTTGTTCTGGTGCCTCAGCACTCTCAAGTAGACGCTCAGCGTAGGCAAATGCAGGCTGAAGAACCCATGAAGGTTTGATGATAATCAGCCACGCCAATAGGAAAAGGATATTGATGCCGGTTGCTGTAACTGCAACTATGGACTGACCGGGCCCGTAGAAAATTGCCGCTGCGGAGGATACCACTCCGATACACCCTGTTGCCAATCCCATAGGCTTTAGTCCCAGGAGATTCCTACAGAAACCGTAGTTGGTGTTCTCACGTTTGATCAGCGGGTCGGTTGGAAATTGTTTCTGTTTTTCGATCAGTCTTCGTGTCGCCGCTTCATATAAATTGTCCGCAGCTTCTGGGTCAGAGACCTCTTCCTGTGCGCTCGGGAAACGCTGCCCCAGGAGGGCTGCCAGAGATTTGTGCCACCGCTCTCGTAGGACAGGATTTCCCCTGCCTCTATGTCTCAGAAGTTGTGTGGTTGGAGAGCCTCCCCAATTTTTCCACAAACTGATTTGCTGTTCTCTTCCTCGATTCCTCGCCACAACTGACATGGCAAAGGTGGCACCGCAGGTCGCTAGCACAGTCGCGATTGCTGGTTCTAGGACAACTTCTTCACCTGTCCACGCCACCAGTCCAATGCCAAGCGGCAGAATGCTAAGAAGTGCAGGCGAAAGCTGAGCTCGGATCGCGTAGGTATCGAGTGGAGATTTTATATTCATTTTGTCTTCTTCACTGATCTGTCTGTCATGAACCGATAGCGACCGTGCTGTCCTACGATCAACATGAGTGTTGGAAGGCACTCTTCGTCGCGCTGCTCTCTCAGATTGAGGAATGCCTGATGATCGAGGTGGCTCGGATTGACCGAAACTCCGTCGGGGTGAGAGTGCCATTCTCCTACGTAAGTGACTTGGCCTGCCGTCTGCTTCTCAGCCTGCTGCATTGCGTTGAGCAGGCCATTTCTGCCTCGTATGTAACTCGTTGGCCATTCTTCACTATCGGACGGCGATGAAATAACGTCTGTGAGAGCGCACTTTTTTTTCTTCGTGTCGATAACTCCCAATAGGATTCCGCCGGTTTCATTTGGAAGTTTGAGATTCCGGAAGCGGCTCAGGTTCCCAATTACCCAATCGTCGATAAGAATTTCCCATTCACCAAGCTTCACGACTTCAGGCGAGGATGGTCGATCAATGAACACTCGCACCCCTCCACAAGCGTCCCTCAGGTGGACTTCAACCGATGAGGCGGTATCTTCAAGAAGGCTCGTAATCCGGTATGAGAACTCACCAGCCCAAGTGGCAAGCTCAGCTTGGCCGATTACAGCAGAAATGTCCCGGCAGGAAGCACCTGTGCGGATTTGTCCATCCGCAATAAGGCTCTCCGTTAACTCTGGAGTTGTCAGAACGAGGCGGTAGTGGATGTTTTCCAACCAGCTCAGAGTGCAGGCTCGTGATTCGTCCTCAGCCAGGATTATCAGAGCATTACCAGATGGAGTCACGAAACCGGATACTCTTCGTGCCGAAAGATCGAGTTCGCTGAGGTGCCTTGCCGCCGAGACGGAGGCCGTGAAGTCGAAGATTTCCTCGGCATCCTGCAACGCTTGTTCAAGAACCTCCTGGTGCTCTCCTGCATTCAGAAGGTCTGCCGGAATGGCCCTGAGCGAAGGATTTTGAGGATCAAGGACTCCCCCGAGTTGTTGCGCGACTGCTTCGGCCTTATTGCATCCCACATATTCCGCCCCTAGAAGGTGCCTCGCGGAGTTGTGGGGTCTCATGACGTCGTGGTCGATGATCACCCACTGGTCGGTACCAGCGCGAACCAGGTTATTGAGCACCTGAGAGCCAAAGGCACCGACACCGATGGCGACTCGCTTCTTCAAATCATGTGGCTTTCCATTGAGGGCAGCAGCCGTCTGGCCATCAAGAAAAGTCGTAATTTCAACCGGCACGAGACCGACGGATGATA